>JAYTBL010000310.1:0-4670 GCA_043736975.1 Polyangiaceae bacterium | reverse complement strand
GGTCGGTCTCGCCGTTGTCCGTCGTCGCGTTGATGCACGACGGCGGCAGGGTGTCGGCGCCGGTGTCCTCCGGCTTGCCCCCCTCGAACGGCGTCCCGCCCTCCGAGTCCTGCGAAGGCGGCGGCTTCGGGTCCGACGAGCTGCACGCGATCACCAGCGCCGCGAACGAAACGACACCCGAAGCAAAGGACAGAAGCTTACGCATCGGCCGAACGTATCAACCGCGCAAGCTTCCCTCAAGTGACGAGCGGTTGCCTACAGCGCCGCCAACCGCTCCGTGAGCTGCTTCTCCAGCCCTTCGAGGGCTTTGGTGAAGCCCTTCACGCCCTCGTCCAGCTTGTCGTTGGCCATGCGATCCGCCTCGTGCATCTTGCGGAAGGTCGCCTCGTCCATCGTCAGCTTCGGGATGTCCATGCTCGCGGCCTTCGCGGCATCGAGCCTCTTGGGGAGCTCGGCCTCGGTCTTCTCCAGCTCGGCGAGGAGGTTCGGCGCGATCGTGAGCAGATCGCAGCCCGCGAGCTCGGTGATCTCCCCGACGTTGCGGAAGCTCGCGCCCATGACCTCGGTCTTGTGGCCGTACTTCTTGTAGTAGTTGAAGATCTCCGTGACGTTCTTCACGCCGGGATCCTCGGCGGGCGCGTAGCTCTCCTTGCCCGTCGACTTCTTGTACCAGTCGAGGATGCGGCCCACGAACGGCGAGATGAGCGTGACCTTCGCGTCCGCGCACGCCACCGCCTGGTGCATGCCGAAGAGCAGCGTGAGGTTGCAGTGGATGCCCTCCTGCTCGAGCTGCTCCGCGGCGCGGATGCCCTCCCAGCTCGCGGCGAGCTTGATGAGGATGCGCTCGCGCTTCACGCCGGCCTCCTCGTACATCGTGATCAGCGTGTGCGCCTTCTCGATGCTCGCCTTGGTGTCATAGGAGAGCGTGGCGTCGACCTCGGTCGAGACGCGCCCCGGGATGATGTCGAGGATCTTCAGGCCGAACTCGACGGCCAGGCGATCGATGGCGCGCTTCACGATGACCTTCGTGTCGCCGGCGCCGTTCTTCTTCGCCCAGCCGAGCGCGCTGTCGACGATCTCGGCGTAGGCCGGCATGGCTGCCGCAGCCGCGATGAGCGAGGGATTGGTGGTCGCGTCGCGCGGCTTGAACTTCGCGATCGAGTTGATGTCGCCGCTGTCGGACACCACCACCGTCATCGTCTTCAACTGATCGAGCAGATTGGCCATGGAAAGGGTCGTAGCGCCCAGCCCGACTGCGTGTCGAGCGTTTCGAGGCAGACCGCCACGAAGCCGGGGTGGGATGACGAGCCTCCGCAGCGTGGCGTTTCGTGGCACCCCCATGGAACGCCATGATTTCTTGGCTGCGCGCGAACTTGGCCCAGCGGCCCGCGCCTTGCTGTTCTGCCCAGCATGAAGAGCTCGAAGCTTGCCGCGCTCCTCGCCCCGCTGCTCGTGGCCGCCGCCATGGTCAGCGGAGATGCCAGCGCGAGCGACACGTCGATCGCACTTGGCGAGGTCGCGATCCCCGAGGCGAGCTCCGGCGTGGACCACGCCGCTCTCAAGATGGCCGCCGAGGGCGAGCTCCGCATCGTCGACGTGTCGAGGCTCCGCAAGCACCGCAACATCCTGGTCTCGGTTGCCATCATCGACACCGCGCAGGCGCCGTTCGCCTTCACCGTCAACGCGCTCCTCCGCGACGCGAAGACCGGCACCATGCTCGCCATCCTCGAGGGTCGGGCGCGCGCCGAGGGCAGCGTGAGCCCCGGCCTGCGCAAGCAGGTCCTCCGCGCGGCGCTCCAGGGCGCGGTCCGTCAGATCCCGGCCGCGCTCGCCGCGAACTGAGCGAGCGGGGTCAGGGCGCGGCCTCGATCAGGATCGTGAGGTCGACCGTGTGCTTCTTGGGCTCGACCACGGTCTGCGGCAGGACGTTCACGCGCTGTCCGCGCTTCTTGAAGAAGTCCTCGATGCGCTTGACGTCCTCGACGAGCGCTGACCGAACGAGCGTCTGCTTCGGCCGCGCGCGCACCGCCTTCTCGAGGAGCTCCTTCTCGTAGGGCGCTCCGAGACCCGTCACGCGGACGGACGAGAACGTGTGCACTTCGCCCTCGTCGATCACGAACGTGAGGGGAACGTTGCCGGCGGCGTCGGCCTTGCCCCGCTCGGTGGTGACGCTCATCGCCACCAGGCCACGGTCGTAGAGGAGCGACGAGACGAGCCGCACCGCCTGCTCGACCTCCTCCTCGACGTAGGGCTGCCCGAGCGTGAGACGCGTGGCCTCGAGCATGTTGGCCTCGGTCACGCGCTTCTGGCCGCGAAAGGCGACCTTCGAGAGGTGTGACTGCGGCCCTTCGTCGACCATGATGCCGATACGGACCTGCGCGCCGTCGGGCTCGGCGATCACCGCCACCTTGCAAGCCTCGTAGCCGAGCGTGATGTACCCATCGCGCACCCCGAGCGCGACGCGACGCGCGGCCTGCGGATCGTAGGGCGCGCCCTTCTTGATCAGCAGCTGACGCTTCAGCGCCGTGTCACCGAGCGCCTTCGCCCCTTCGACGCGAACGTCGAGGACGATGGGGCGGTCCGCCACCTCGTAGAGCAGCACGACGCTCGCGTCCCGCTGGACGAGCGTGCCGTACGCCGCGACATCCGCGAACGCCTCGAGCTTCAGGAGCGCTGCGAGATCGGCGCGCACCGCCTCCGGGGTCAGCGTATCGCCGTCATGAAGGAGCGCGAGCCTCTCGGCGCGCGCGCGCGTCTCGCTCGAGCCGCCCACGAGGCACACGCGCGCGATGGGCTTGCCCTCGAGCGCCGCCGATTCGAAGGGCTTGCCGCCCCGCTCGACGCGCTCGGGGCACGCCGGTAGGGGATCGGCCGTCAGCGTGGGAGCGCGCGGCGTGGGGGCGGGCGCGGTCCCGCACCCAGCTGCCGCGGTCAGCACCGCCAGCGCCGCGAGCCGCCTCATCGGATCTCCACGAAGGCCTGCTGCTTCAGCTCGCCGAGCGCCTTCGCGCGCAGCTTCTCGAGCGCCGCGTCGAACGCCGCCGGGTCGCTGGTCTTCTTGCGATCGACCTTGCCCATCGCGCGCGCGACCGACCACTTGCCGTCGACGATCTGGCGGCGGACCTCGGCCTCGTAGGAAGTGACCGTGAAGCCGCCCTTCACCACCTCGGCCTCCAGCTCGGCGCGGGTCAGCTTGTTCTGCGCGGCGACCGCGGCGATGCCGGCCGTGACCTCGGCGTCGGTCACCTCGATGCGGAGGCGCTGCGCGTCTTTGGCGATCAACGTCTCGTCGACCATGCGGCGGACGGTGCCGTAGGAGAGCTCCTCGAGCTGGGTGCGGCGCTTGTTCGGATCCTTGGAGAGCTGCGCTTCGTGCTGGCGCATGCGCGCGGCGACGTCGGAGCGGAAGAGGACCACGTCGTCGACGATCGCAGCGATACCGTCGATCGGGATCGGCGGCGCCGCGCCCGCCGGCGCAGGGGCAAGCGAGAGCACGAGCACCGCGAGGAAGGTCGCGCGCTTCATTTCGGAGCCGTGAGCTTGCCCTCGATGCGCTCCATTCGCCGCGTGAGCTCCGAGTAGATGCCGTCGACCTTCTCGTGCATGTGCGCGATCTGCATCTCCGACTTCAGGTTGACGTCGTACTCGATGTCGTTGCGCACCTTGTCGCGCTGGACCTGACGGTTCTGACTGAGGAGCACGAACACGCTGAGGATGATGGCCTCGAGCGAGACGACCAGCGTGAGGAACCCGAACGGAAACGGATCGAAGCCGCCGAACGGCAGCAGCTTGATGTTGAGGAGGATCCAGATCGCGAAGATGCCGAGGTGGATGAAGAGGAAGGGCAAGCTGCCGGAGAACTCGGCGATCCAGTCCGCGGTCTTCATGACCACGGATCGGGTGTCGGCCAGCTCCTCGTTCGGGTTCCGGGTGGCTGCGTTGCGGAGGAGCATCGCGTTGTGACGGAGGCGCCGCCCGGTGGCGGCGAGCAGATCCATCGCCGCGGCGGGCTTGAGGCGAAAGAGCTCGTCGAGATCGCCGCGGTCGATCTCGATGGCCGTGACCGCGGTCTTGCAGCGCGCCGTCGCGGTGCGCGGGCCCTCGTCGAGGAGCGAGATCTCGCCGAAGAACTCCCCGGGGCCCGGGCTCTCGAAGAACATCTCCTCGCCGGTCTTGGTCTTGATGGAGAGGACGACCTCGCCTTCGGTCACGATGTACATCGAGGCGCCAGGGTCGCCCACGTTGAAGACGGCCTCGCCTTCCTCGAATTTCACCATCTCGACGCGCTCGGCGAGGAGGCCTCGCTCCTGCTCGTCGAGCAGCGCGAAGAGCGACACGTCCGCCAGCATCTCTACGGTGGTATTCCCCATGCGCGGCGAACGATCGCCCGCGCCCCGGATCCGCGCAAGTGCTATCCCGGCACGCATGGCGAGCCGCATCGAGACCGACAGCATGGGCGACGTCGAGGTGGCGGAGGGACGCTACTGGGGGGCGCAGACGCAGCGCAGCCTCGAGAACTTCAAGATCGGTGGCCAGCGCTTCGGTCGCCCGGTGATCGGAGCGTTCGGTGTGGTCAAGATGGCCGCGGCGCTCGTCAATCGCGACCTCGGCAAGCTCGATGCGAAGCTCGCGCCGCTGATCGCGGAGGCGGCCGGGAAGGTGGAGGCGGG
>JAYTBL010000309.1:0-4676 GCA_043736975.1 Polyangiaceae bacterium | reverse complement strand
CACTTCCTGCCCGGCACCGAGCTCCCGATCTTCGGCGCCGGCTCGACCGCCCACTTCACGCCCGAGGGCGCGGTCTACTGGCTCGAGACCGACTTCCGCGCCGACCTCGCCGACGTCGACGCGCACGCCAGCGTGACGAAGGAGGAGGCGATGGCGGCTGCCGTCGCGCACGTCCAGGCAGAATGCGCCGTGATGGGCGCGCCACCCGTCGTGGCCGCGACGGACCTCGGCGTCCTCTCCGATCCCGAGACGCGAGCGACGCTCGCCTACCGCGTGGCGGTCGCGGCGCCCGAGAGCAGCTGACTCGCGCCGGCGGTGCTCATCGATGCCAGGACGGGCGCCCCCCTCAAGATCGAGGAGGGCGGCCACAGCGTGCAGGAGCCGACCGTGGGCGGCAGCCTCTTCTTCCGCGTGAAGGACTTCCGTGACGTCAAGCCCATCAGCGTCACGGCCGTCTCGGGCTCGGCGTCGAGGTTCCAGATGGTCAGCGAGGACACGTCGAACCTCCGCGTCCTCACCCGCAGCTTCGGGACGGGAGCCGTCATCCAGACGAACGACATTTCTCACTGGGACGAGAGATCCTCCGGGAAGGGCGCCGCGGCCGATGCTCACTTCCACACGCGGACGGCGCTCGCGTTCTTGCGATCTTTCGCCGAAAACTTCGACGCGCATGGCAAGAGCGGGCTGGTGTTTCCGCTCAGCCTCGACGTGAACGCGACGGCGCACGATCAGTCGGCCGCCAACAGCCACGGCTCGAACGCGTTCGCCACCATCGACCCCGTGACCAGGGGGGACATCATCCACTTCGGCGACGGAAACATCGCGGTCAATCCCAACGAGCTCCCGTACTCCGCCGCCTACGACGTCGTCGCGCACGAGCTGGCCCACCTCATCACGTTCCACACCTCGAACCTGAAGTTCGAGAACCAGTCGGGCGCGATCAACGAGTCCTTCTCCGACGTGATGGGCGCGGCCGCAGAGCATGCCGCCTCGGCGAACGACGCCGCGAATTTCTTGATCGGCGAGGACCTGTTCGTGAAGGACGCCAACGGCAAGGGTCCGGTCCTGCGCAGCATGACCGCCCCGCGCAGCACGGCGGGCGTGGACCACCTGAGCGATCTCATCACGTGCGCGAAGAACGTTCCGCCGTCGCGAGGCAACGACCAGTGCGGCGTGCATTCGAACTCCGGGATCGGCAACCGCGCCTTCTCCCTGATCGTCCAGGGCGGTGCGGTCATGAAGTTCACGAAGGACGCGCCGCCGGTGCAGCGACCGGTCGGCGTGGCCAGGGGGATCGGCTGGGAGCGCGCCACCGAGCTGACCTACTGGGCGACGACCGGGCTGACGGCGACCGCGACCTTCGAGAACGCCGCGCTCGCGCAGCTCGCCGAGGCCGCGCGCACGCTCGATCCCGAGGTCGAGCAGGCCGTCGTGTGCGCCTGGCACGCGGTCGGCGTCCTCTCGAGCTCGCCCGACTTCGACAACCTCCTCGGGTCGACCGTGTGCACGCCGCCAGGCGCGCCCTCCCCATCGCCATCGCCATCGCCATCGCCGCCCCCGGGCCCGGTGCCGGTCAATTTCTGCGAGGGCCGCGGCGACGCGCTGGTCTGCGATCCGGCGGCAGGCTCGCAGGCCATCCAGTGCAAGGGAGGCTTTGCCGTCCCGCGCGACGTGGAGTACTGCGCCGACCCGAACGCCCGCTGCAAGTTCGTCAGCGCCACCGACCTCACGGCGCTGCGCACCCCCACCGGCGAGCTCGACTGCGAGTAGCAGAGGCGCCTGCGCACGGACCAGCAGTCCTTTACCTCCCTCGCCGCCGAGCGTAACGAGGGCGAGCGCGCCGCGACCGTCCTGGATGGCGATGCCCGCGCATCACGTCGGCGACGCGCATCGAGGGCCTCGACATCACCGCGCCGGACCTCAGCGAGCCGGGCGCCAGATCGACCACAAGGATCTGACCGAAAGCAGCGGCAGTCCGTGATTCAACGCCCTGTCAACCCCCCCCCCAGGGGTATGGCAAGTTCGATTCTCTGGTGACAGGATCATGCTCGTCGCGGCCCGAGAACCGCCGAACGCTCGATACGACCCTCTTCTGAAAGGAAACGCGATGCGACGCTACTTGATCGGTACGATTTCGGCGCTCCTCGTGGCGTGTTCGCAGTCCGGCGGATCCGATCCATCGAGCGATTCAGAGAGGTCGCCACCGCCGCCGGGAACCCCGCAGGACAACGCGACGGCCCCTCCGCCGGTGGAAGGTACCCCTGCGCCTGACGGAGTCTTCGTGTCGACCTCGCTCGGCGACGATAGCGGCGGCGGTACCAGAGAGCGCCCGTTCAAGACGCTCAAGAAGGCCGTACAGGTCGCGCAACAGCAACAAGTCAGGGTGCTCGCGTGCGCCGAGACGTATGCCGAGAATCTCGAGGTCGTCGACGGGGTGTCGATCTACGGCTACTTCGACTGCAGGAAGCCAGGGTGGGACCGCGTCCGCGCGAAGGCCGTCATCGACGCCCCGAGCAGCCCCGCGGTTCTGGCGAATGGCATCACACGGGCAACGCGCATCGAGGGCTTCGAGGTGCGTGCGCCCGACATGGTTGGGGCGCCGGCGACCGACAGCACCGGAACGTCGATCGCGCTCGAGGTGCGAGGCTCGAAGAACCTCGCTCTTGGTGAAGTACTCATCCATGCCGGCAAGGGCGCGCCGGGAACGGACGGGGCCGACGGGCCGATGAACGCTCGCATGAACGCTTCGTCGGACGGCGCCAAAGGGGAGGAGGAGACCTCGCGGTCGTGCCCGCAGCCTGCGATCCCCATCTCGGTTTGCCAGTTCTCGAGATACGTACCGGGATTTCCTGGCGGCGCGACGACCTGCGCGATCGTCCCCAATGGCGGCGCGGGCGGCGCGGGCGGCGACCCGCGCCATTATGCTCTTCTCGAGGCGGTCACGGAGTCGGCGGCCGGCCCCCCGTACGACTGGCGCGGGCGTCCGCTCGCCGCGAGCGCGGCGACGGCGGTCGGCGGGACCAACAGCGCCAACGACGGATACGGAACAGGCCGCCCCGGCGCCGATGGCGCCCGCGGCGAGGAAGGCACGGACGGCGTGAACGGGCTGTGGTCCTTGACCACGGCCGGCTTCGCCCGAGGCAATGGGACCGCTGGCGGAGCCGGAGGAAGCGGACAGGGTGGTGGCGGCGGCGGCTCGCCACGTTGGTTCTACACCCCGCTGGGAACTGCAACGCGCAATTTACCGGGAAACGCCGACTACTACCAGACGGCAGCCGGCGGCGGCGGCGGTGCTGGTGGATGCGCGGGCCAGCCGGGCACCCCGGCTACCGGAGGAGGAGCAAGCATTGGAGCGCTGGTGATCGACAGCTCGGTGAACTTCGAGCGTTCCCGTGTCGAGTCGTCCAACGGGGGACGTGGCGGGCAGGGGAACCTCGGGACGCCGGGTATCGCCGGGGGCAAGGGGGGCGCGCAGATCGCCCGTGGCTTGCTCACGATCGCGGGCAAGGGCGGGGACGGCGGCGAGGGCGGAAACGGCGGAGCGAGCGGGCACGGCGCACCGGGCCCGTCGATTGCGCTGGTCTACTCCGGGACGCGGCCGACCCTGACGTCGACCGATCTCGCGCCCGGGCCCGCGGGGGCAGGACAGCCTGCCCTCAAGCGAGCCACGACGAACGGCGAAAAGGTTCTACCCGCCATCGACGGCGCATCCAAGCCGGAGCACGAGATCAAGTAGTACCTTCCGTGGGTTTGCCTTCCGGTCGGCTCAAGACCAGGCGCGCGCGCTCCTCAGCTTCGTGAGGAGCGCGTCGAGCCGGGGGGCGTCGAGGCTCGCGATCTCCGCGCGTCGCGCGGGCGTGAGCTCGATTCCGAGCACCTCGCACAGGATCTCTATCCCCTTCCGAAGCCCCTCTTCGCGGCCTTCTTCGCGGCCCTCTTCGCGGCCCTCTTCTCGGCCCTCTTCTCGGCCCTTCCGTTCGGCGAGGGCGAGCGCGCCGCGACCGTCCTGGAGGGCGATGCCCGCGCGCACGTAGGTGTCCCATTCGTCTTCGGTGAACCGGGCCGTGCGCGCGGCTTCGAGCGCCGCCGACAGCGGAGGGCTCGCCAGCGCCGAAGGGACCACCGTGAGGTGCTCGGCCTCGCGGAAGAAGTAGGCCCACTGTTCCGCCGGCGTTCGCGGTTCACGCGCTTGGTCGTACTTGGGCAGCTCGAGGAATACGAGCTGCAGCTGCCCCAACCCTCGGGCCCCGCTGTGCTGTTCCTGCATGCGCCAGCGGCTCAGCATCGGAACGCGCGGCTCTTCGCGCTGCGGCCAGAGCTCGAAGTCGCAGATGCTGATGCCGATCACGTCGTCGCGCTGAGGGTACGGCTGCCCCACCCCCAGCTGGCTCGTGTACGCCTTGGCAAGGTTGTAGACCACCCGCTTCTCGAAGCCCTCGACGTTGAGCACCTGCATCTCGACGACGTAGTGCGTGCCCCGAGCATCCACGCATTTCACATCGACGATCGAGAACTTCAGCTCGTTGACGGGCGGCCGTTGGTCGGCCGAGAGCAGCTCGACCTGCACGATCCGGTGGGCCTCGTCGAGCTCGAGCAGCGCGTTCAGCAGCGCGACCAGCAGCTCCTTGTGCTCCTCGGTCCCGAAGAGCCGATGAAAGACGAAGTCGGTCTTCGGA
>JAYTBL010000308.1:0-11045 GCA_043736975.1 Polyangiaceae bacterium | reverse complement strand
CGCGGAGCGCGGCGATCGCCTCGCCGTTCACCTCGAGGAGATCCTTGAGCTGGGCGTCGGGCGTGGCGACGACGACGTGCGCCTCGAGGTCCTGGCCTTTCTTGAAGCCGACGTTGACCTGGACGTTCCCGTCGCCGAAGCCGCCCGCGGAGTGGCTGTACTGGAGGCCGAGCGCGCCGCGCAGCCCGAACCCGGTCTCGACGAAGTACTTGTCCTCTCCCTTGGCGAGGTGGGCGAGGCGGATCTTGGCGAGCTCGGTGGGAAACTCCTGCTCGCCGAGCTCGGCGGCGAGGTTGGTCTTCACGTCGGTGAGGCTCTTCACCTTTCCGGTCGAGGGCACGAGGCTGTTCTCTTCCGCCGTCTTGCCGAAGACGCTGGTCTCGGAGATGGTGATGCCGAGCTCGGCGTACTTCGTCTTCACCGCGAGCGAGCGGTTGAGCTGCTCGGCGCCGAGGTTCACCGCGACGCCCGCGAGGTTCCGCGTGTTGATCTTGCGCACGTCGGCGAAGCGCGCCTTCAGCTCCGGCTTCGAGATGGCGCCCTCCGTCGCCTCCGTTTCTTCGGCCGGCGCAGCGCAGGCGGCGGCGGAGATGGCGACGAGACCGAGGAGGCTGAAGCGGAGGGAGCGGCGCATGATGAGGGCAATACACAATGTGTGCCTGTGTAAGTTGCGCGCCGATCCGCGCAATTTTCTGCTGCGAGCGTTCCTCGCGCCTCGGATTCCGAGCAACTGCCGATCCACCGCGCGCGGGCGCTGCCGATCCACGAATTTACGACGTAAATTGGGCGCTGGCTCGGGTCTCCGCGGCGTCCCCGGCCCTCGCTCGGCTTGCGAGATGCCGCAGCGCGCAACATAACCCCGGCAGATGGCTCGAACCTCTGGCGCGGTGGCGGTCTTCTCGGCTGCGCTGATCGTCGGGGCCGGGCTGTCCGTGTTCGGGTGCGCGATGAGCGCGCCCCCCGACCTCGGCGGGGGCGAAGTCGACACCAACCTGCCAGGGCTCGACGCGGGCAACAGCCCGGTGCCGAGCATGCCCGACCCCGACGCGAGCGCGGCGCCCGAGGACTCGGCGGACAGCGGCCCCCGCCAGCCCACCAAGCCGGACGCCGGCGTCGATGCGGCGCCGCCCTCGCCCACCGTGCCCAAGCCGGCCGCCGGCGATGTGCTGATCTCCGAGATCATGTACACGACCTCGGGTCCCGAGCCGGCGTCCGAGTGGATCGAGCTGCACAGCGTCGCGAGCGCCGAGCGCAACCTCGCCGGGCTGGTGCTGAAGGACGGCAGCAACCGCACGCACGTGATCGTCGGACCGCTCACGATCGCCGCGAACGCCTGGGTGGTGCTCGCGCGCAACAAGGCCGCGGCCATCACCGCCAAGGTACCCGCGGCGTCGATCGTCTACGAGTACGGCACCGGTCTCGGCGACAGCGCGGGCATCCTCCTCGCCAACGGCGCGACCGGCGCCATCACGCTCCTCAGCGGCGCCACGGTGATCAACGCCGCGCCCTACGGCGGCTGGTTCTCGACGTCGGGCAGCTCGGTGCAGCTCAAGGTCCTCGACGGAGCGCAGTCCGGCGCGAAGGGCAGCTGGTGCCTGAGCGCGACCCCGTGGTCGACCGGCGCCGAAAAAGGCTCCCCCGGCGCCACGAACAACTGTCCATGAGGCACGCAATCAGGGCGAGAGGCAGGGCGAGAGGGACGACCAGAACTCCGCGAGGTCGGCGGGGAAGGGGGCTTCGACGGTCAGGCGCTGCTGCGTGATCGGGTGGAGGAGCGAGAGGCGCGCCGCGTGGAGGGCGTGGCGCGGCAGCTCGAGGCGGAGGGCGTCCTCGGGCGTGAGCTCGCCGTCGGCGCCGCGCGCGAAGCACGTCTCGTCCGGGCCATAGAGCTTGTCGCCCACGATCGGGGCGCCCAGGCTCGCGAGGTGGATGCGGATCTGATGCTGCCGCCCCGTCTCCAGCTGACAGCTGACGCGCGAGTAGGATCTGCCGTCCCGCGCCGCCGTGCCCTCGACACGGAAGCGCGTCGCCGCGGTGAGCGCGGTGGCCGACACGCCGAGGCGCATCTTCACGCGGTAGGAGCTCGTGGGATCGAGCTCGATCGAGCGCTCGTAGCGGAACGCGCCTGGACCGTCGGCCGGAGCAGGCTGCACTGCGCCACCGAGGCCCGCGGCCAGCGCGGGGTCGGGCGCGCCCCACGTCACCGCGACGTACGTTTTCTCGATGCCGCGGCCCTCGATCACCTTCTTCAAGGCGCGGTCGGCGGCCGCCGACTTCGCGACGAAGAGGACGCCGCTGGTCTCGCGGTCGATGCGATGCCCGAGCGATACGAACTGCCCCGGCCGCCGTGACTTGAGGAGGTTGATGAGCGTGTTCTTGTGGTACCGCGCCGTGGGGTGCACCGGGAGGAGCGCCGGCTTGTCGACCGCGAAGAGGTGGTCGTCCTCGTAGAGGATCGGCACGTCGGTCGGGACCTCGACCTCGTCCCACGGCGCGCGCCAGAGCAGCACGTGCTCTTCCGCCTGCACGCGGTGGTTCGAGCGCAAACGCTTGCCACGCACGTCGTAGGCGCTCGCCGCCACGATGAACTGGGTCCGGGTGCGGCTGGTCCGCTTCAGCTGGCTCTGCAGGAAGACGTCGAGGCGCTGGCCGGCCACCTCCGGGGGCACCCGGAAGCAGCTCACGACCGAGCCGTCGGGGACGCCTTCCGGCTGGCGGAAGCCCACCGTCACCGACGCTTCGGACACGCGCAGCCTCGTCACGCTCCTTGCCTTAGCGGCCTCCGGGCCAAGGGGGAAGTAGACTGCGTGGCGGGGCCGGAAAAGTGGTAGAAGCGCCCCCGATGGAGATCCTTTTCGTCACTACCGAGCTCGCACCGTTCGTGAAGGTCGGCGGCCTCGCCGACGTGAGCGCTGCGCTGCCGAAGACGCTGAAGGCCCTCGGGCACAAGGTCACCATCGTCATGCCGCGCTTTCCGGCGTTCGAGGAGGCGGGAATGCTCCTCGCCCGGCGGCTCACGCCGCTGCACCTCGACCTGGGCGGCAAGGCCTACGAGGTCACCGTGTTCGATGGCCGGTTGCCCTCGCAGGTCGACCTCGTCCTGCTCGACGTGCCCGGCATGTTCGACCGCGCCAGCGTCTACGGTGAGAAGGGCGAGGACTACCCGGACAACGCGATGCGCTTCGCCATCCTCTCGCGCGCCGCCGCCGAGATCGCGAAGCAACGCGCCGATGCCGGGTCCCCGCCCGATGTCGTCCACGTCAACGACTGGCCGACCGCGCTCACCTCGAAGTACCTGAAGGACCTCGGCGTGAAGACGTCGACGGTGCTGACCATCCACAACGTGGCGCACCAGGGCGTGTTCGCGAAGGACGTCGTCCCGCAGATCGGCCTCGCCTGGGACGATTTCATCGAGGGGGGCATCGAGTTCTACGGCTCCACCAACTTCCTGAAGCAGGGCATCCTCTCGGCGGACGCGGTCACCACGGTGAGCCCTTCGTACGCGAAGGAGATCCAGACCGAGGCCGGCGGCTGCCGCCTCGACGGGGTGCTCCGCACCAAGGAGAAGATCGCCGGCATCGTCAACGGCGTCGACTACGGCGTCTGGAACCCCGCCACCGACTCGAACCTCGTCGCCCGCTACGACGCGGAGAACACCGACAACAAGGTGCGCTGCAAGGGCGCTCTCCAGAAGGAGCTCGGCCTCGCGCTCGAGGGCAATGCGCCGCTCATCGTGAGCGTGGGCCGCATCTTCTCGCAGAAGGGGAGCGACTTGGTCATCGAGGCGCTGCCCCGCATCCTGCGCGGCAGCGACGCGCAGGTGGTGCTCGCCGGCGACGGCGACGCGGACCTCGTGGCCAAGCTCGAGGCCGCGGTCGAGAAGAGCCGCGGCCGCGCGGTCTTCGTGCGCGCCGCCCCCGAGGCGCTCGTTCACCGCATCTTCGCCGCCGGAGACATCGCGCTGGTACCGAGCCGCTTCGAGCCGTGCGGGCTGGTGCAGCTCTACGCGCAGCGCTACGGCGCGCCGCCGGTCGCCCACGCCACCGGTGGGCTCACCGACACCATCGTCGACTGCGACGCGAAGCTCGAGACCGGCACCGGCTTCCTCTTCACCGAGCCCACCGTCGACCTCCTGTACGCGACGGTGCAGCGCGCGATCGCCGCGTTCGAGACCGATCGCTGGCCGGCGCTCCGGCGCCGCGTCATGCGCCTCGATCGCGGCTGGGAGCGCGCGGGCCGGCAGTACGAGCAGGTCTACCGCAACGTCACCACCCCGCGCTGATCCGGGCCAGACCTTACCCCGGCTCGGCGCGCTGCGGCTCGGCCACCGCCTCGCGGGCGTCCTGCACCGCGGCCACGAGGCCTACCGCGCGCGCCAGCCACGCGGCGCGCAGCGCCACGCGCGCGAGGACGATGGCCTGGTGCGAGGCCCACAGGAGGAGCAGCGTCGTGCCGCCCTTGCCTGCGATGACCTGCGCGATCGCGTACCCGACGCCGATGAGCCCGAGCGAGACGAGCGCGCGCCACGCCCACGCCAGCATGGCGGTCCGGAAGCTCCGGCGGATGACCGAGAAGGCCACGCGGAGCCCGCGCAGCATCATCGTCCAGCCCGAGGCATGGGACCCGCGCATCGAGGCGAGGCCGGTCTCGCGCGCCACCCCCGCGCGCGCGAGATCGACGACCACGCCCACGACGCACGCGATCACCACGAACAGCGCGAGCACCACCAGGCGGATCTGGAACGAGCGCGCGTCCCCCAGGCGATCGACGAGCGCGTGATCGACCGCCGCGCTCGCCAGGCTGCCGATCCCCACCACCAGCCCGCCGGCGATCGATCCGAGCACCAGCAACCCTGCCATCGACCAGAACGCCGAGGTGCCGACGTGCAGCGCGGTACCGGCGCGCGGCGCGCGCGGACCCGCGCCGGGGATCCCCTCGCGTGAGAACGAGAGCGAGGCGATCAGCGCGCCCAGCGGCACCTGCATCGCGACCATCCCCACCACCAGCAAGACGAGCGTGGTGCGCGAGACGACGCCGAGCGCCGCGTCCTCGCCCCCCAACCACGTGAGCAGAGCGCGTCCGCCTGGCAGCCAGAGCACCGCGTCGCCGTCGGGATGGTTGCCCCACACGCGGCGCGCCCAGGCATGCACGGGCGTCGCGATGAGGAGCGCCCAGGCGAGCTCGGCCAGGTAGACGTAGAGGATCGCGAACGGCCGCGTGCGGGCGCGGATCTCGGAGGGCGCGACCGGCGTGAGCTCCGAGATCACGGCGACACCGCGCCCATGAGGAGCTGGGTCCAGTAGGTGGCGCGCTCCAGCGTGCGCGGCGCGCCCCCGCCCGCGCGTCCCGCGGCGGTGGCGAAGTCGTTGGTGGGATCGTGATCGAGCAGGATCCGGTGGTCCGGGTCGACCACCGCCGAGTGCAGCGGGGACGTACCGGAGTAGGGGATGCGCGTGGAGTCCGAGGCGCCGTCCCAGGGCACGCGGGTCTTGGTGCCGTCGTCGGCGACGAGCTCGACCTCGACCGGGACGGTGAGGGTCCCGCGCTTGATCACGAGCACCCAGCCCGCGTACTTGCCGGCGGTCTCGCGATCGGTGGGTACGGTCTCGCGCTTGCCGCCCACGTCGAAGAGCCCGGCCGGAGCCCGCACCACGTGCGAGCTGATCGACTCGATCTTGAAGTCGACCCAGCCCTTGTCGAACAGGGTGGCGCGCACGAGCTCGCCGGCCTCGTTGCCCAGCTCGTGCTGCACGGTGGCGATGAAGTCCTGCGGCACTGGATGCTGGAAGCGGAAGCGCCGCGCGTACGCGCCCATCATCTGCTGCATCGCCGCGTCGCCGTAGACGCGCCGCAGCGTCTCGAGCAGCGCATCGGTGCGGCTGTACACCAGCGCGCCGTACGCCGTGCCGGTGCCGAACGCATACGCAGGCTGCGCGACGCGGTCGTCGTGCACCGAGTGGCGTGCGCGCTCGGCCTGCGACTCGACGTCACCGATGCTGAGCCCGAGGAGGTCGATGGCGTTCGCGGGCCCCTTCCAGGCGCGCATCGCGTCGGTCTCAGCGTAGCTGTTGAGGCCCTCGTCGAGGAACGGCCACTTCGTCTCGTGCGAGCCGAGCAGGCCGTAGAAGTACTGGTGGCCGAACTCGTGGATGGTCACGATCTCGGGGAAGTTGGCGCCGCTGGGCGTGAACCAGGGGCTGCCGGTCGTGATGAGCGTCGGGTACTCCATGCCCCCCGCCTCGGGCGCGCTGGCGGGCGGGTGTACGAGGGTGAGCACGCCGTAGGGATACTTTCCGTAGCGCGCTCCGTAGTACGGCAGCGCGAAGCGCATCGCCCCGAGCTCGCGCTCGGCGTGCCCCTCGTAGCTCGGCGGATACAGGATGGTGCAGGCGACGCCGTCGATCGTCTCCTTCTTCGTGACGAACTTGTCCCACGCCGTCCACGCGAAGTCGTGGATGTCGGACTGCACGTGGCGCTCGATGCGGCGGCCGCCCTCGACCTTCGCCTCGGTGGCGGGGCCCGTGGCGCCCACCGTGAAGGCCTCGGGGACGTCGAGCGTGACGTCGTAGCTGCCGTAGTCCGCGTAGAACTCGCCGAGGTGGTGGAACGGGAAGTGCGCGAACGTGCCGTCGGCCTCGAGCTTCGCGATCTTCGGGAACCACTGCGCGACCATGTGGAAGCTGCCGTCGAAGCCGGTGCGCTCCACGATCGCGGGGAGCTTGTCGTCCCACTCCACCTCGAGCGTGATGGTTTCGCCCGGGCGCACCGCGCGCGGCAGGGGGAGGTGCGCGTCGGTCTCGTCGTCGTCGTCCTTGCGGCGCAGCTCCACCGTCGACCAGAGATCGCGCTTCTCCGCCCCGTCGAGCCAGGTCAGCCTGCGCACGTCGATGGTGCCCCAGTCCTTGGGGACGACGGAGCCGCGGAAGCCGCCGATCGGCGCGCGCATGAACACCGATGACTGGTTCTTGAACGCGTTGAGGTAGAGGTGCATCCACAGCTCGCTCACGCTGGTGCGCGAGACGTTGCGCCAGGTGATCGTGCCCTCGCCGTGCACGGTGTGGAGCGCAGGGTCGAGCTTCGCGCGCAGCGTGTAGTCGACGACCCTCTCCGCATGCTCGGCCATCGCGACGTTCGGCGCGGAAGGAGCGGGGGGCGCGGGAGGACCGCCCTGCGCGGCCGACGGGCGGAGCGGCAGGCCCGCCGCCGCGCCGGCGACCACGACCACTGCTACGCACCTCGCGAGCGCTCGCAGCTCCATGCGCGCACCGTAGCAGCCGGACGGCGTCCTCAGTGGAAGATGCGCGCGAGCGTACCGTTCGACGCGCCTAGCAGCCGGCGATCTTCCGCCCCGCCTGGATCTCGGATTCGTGGCTCTAGAATCCGAAGGAGGTCTGGCCGTTCTTCGCCGCGCGCTCGGGGCGCCGGAACGTGTCGGGGTGGCTCCAGGCTTCCATCTCGTCCGAGCGGAGGCCGTGCCGCCGCGCCATCCGGTCGAAGAGCGCCGCGATCGTCTCCGCGTAGACGCCCGAGCCTGTCCCGCGCAGCCCGAAGCGCGAGTCATAGAGCTTCCCGCCGTACGCCTCGCGCAGCTTTCGCAGCACCTTCTCCGCGCGCAGCGGGAGGTTCTTGCGCAGGCTGGTCTCGAAGACGTCCTTCACCGCCCCCGGCAGGCGCAGCAGGACGAAGAACGCGTGGCTGGCCCCCGCGTCGCTCGCGGCCCTGAGCACGTCGCCGATGTCCTCGTCGTTCAAGCCAGGCACGATCGGCGACACGCTAACGCCCACGCGGACGCCAGCCTTCGCCAGGGTCTCCACGATCTTCATGCGCCGCGCTGGCGTCGTGACGAAAGGCTCGATGGCGCGCGCGACGTCGGGATCCCAGAACGGGATGCTGACGCTCACCCGGCAGCTCGCGACGCGCGTGAGCTCCACGAGGAGATCGAGATCGCGCTCGATGATCGGCGACTTCGTGATGAAGCCGGCCGGGTTCCGGTACTCGACGCAGACCTCGAGGCAGCTGCGGGTGATCGCGAGCTTGGCCTCGAGCGGCTGGTAGCAGTCGGTGATCCCGCTGAAGACGATGGGCTCGCCCTTCCACGACTTCTTCTCGAACGCCTCGCGCAGGAGCTCCGCCGCGTTGCGCTTCACCATGATCTTCCGCTCGAAGTCCGAGCCGGCACCGAGCGAGAGGTACTCGTGCGTGGGGCGCGCGTAGCAGTTGTGGCTCACGACGCCGTTGGCGATGAAGTCGCCGGTCCCGGTGGTGATATCGAACATGGGCATGTCGAAGCCGAGCGCGTCGACGCCGACGACGCCCAGCTGCTTCTTGTGCTTGATGGCGAAGCCGTCGACCTGGCACTTCCGGCGGATCGAGGGGTTCACCAGGTGGAAGAACCTCACGGCATCGCGCAAGCCCCCGCGAAGCCGGATGTTGCTCGCGACGCTGCTCGGTCCAGGGGCCTCGCGCACGACGTCGAACCCGAGACCTCGAAACGATAACTCGGTCTCGACGAGCATTCGCTCGTCGGTGTTCGACACCCGGAGGATGCCGCGGCTGAAGCTGCCCTCGGCGTCGAAGACCCCGGCGAGAAACCCTCTCCGCCATTCCCGCGTCGGGGCGGCAGGCCATTCGACCAGCGCCTGGATCCGCTCGACGTTCGCGCGAGCGTGGGTGCGAATGCCGACCATGCGCTGCCGTTCGCCGCTCGCCTCGGCGAAGACGAACTCATCGCTCGTAGTCACCTCGATGGCGGCCAAATAGGCACGCGTTCGACGCAGCGGCTCGAGGTCCTTGAGGGCGAGACGGAAGTGCCATTGGTCGCCGTGCGCACGCCCAGCGCGAGGGTAGCGGAAGGTCTTCAACACCGCGTCACCGCGAACCATGCCGGTGAGGTAGCCGCGCCGGTACTCGAGGCTCTCGGTCGGCGTGGCTGCGAAGGCGCCGAGCCCCAGCATTCGATTGCCATCCGTGAGGAAGGGGCGGCGCTCCGCGCCCTGCTCCGCACCCGTGACATGCTTCCACCCGCGCTCGGTCAAGAAACGATGGTCGGCGCTCGCGACGAGCTCCGCACCGTCGGCGAGCCGAACCCGGTACGCCGGTTTGCGCGTCTCCCAGTGAGCGAGCACTTGCGTGCGGACGTACCGACGATACCGACCGCGGACCTCCGTGCCGTAAACGGCGTCGCCTTCTCGGACGTCGCGCAGGGCGCGGGTCGAGCCGTCGCCCATGAGGATCAGCGTGTCGCCGTCGAGGCAGTACGCGCACGCATGAAAGCAGCCCCGGTAGGGGTTCACGCTCCACTTGAAGCCCACGTCCGGGCTGTCGTTCGAGGCCAGGATGCTGCGCGAATGATCCTCGAAGACCTCGAGCGGCGCGCCCGGGTTCACGTCCGGGTCGTCGTACTCCATCGTCGTCGACGCGAAGCGATTCTGCGGGTTTGCGACGGGCAGGTAGCGTGACACCCCGCAGATCATACTAGAACGGATGTTCAGTGCAACCGGCGCTACGAATCCTTGCCCGGGATGTGCTGGAGGAGCGTGGTGGTCTTGATGCGGCGGCCGTCCTGCTCGGTGTAGAAGAGCACCGGCGCGCCGGGGAGCGACTTCGCGAAGAAGTACGTCCACGTCTCGCCGGCGTCGCCCTTGAGCTCGTACACGACGCAGTCGAACTTGCCGCCCGGGAGCTTCACCGACTCCTCGCGGACCGTGAGCTTGTCCTTGGGGAACTCCGCGTCCTTCTGGAGCGCCACCCAGCCCATGCGCTTCGGCGCGTCGCCGCCGGCGAAGATCTCCGCGCCGCTGTCGTCCACCTTGGTGAACGTGAGCACGCGCTCCTTCGTGGGCTTGCCCGAGGCCTCGACGCGGTAACGATACGTGCGACCGTTCTTGGTCGCGGCGCGGATCTCCTGCCAGGAGAAGGGCGCGGCCGCGACCGCGCTCTTCGTCGAGGATGACGCGGCGGACTTCGCGGCGGAGGCGGGCTCCTTCTTCGCGTCCTGCTCCTTCTCCGCCGCGATCGCCGCCTCGAACGCCGCGTCGGCGTCGGGCGCCTTGGGCGGTGGCTTGCCCCCGCCGCACGCGGAGGCGAGCGGCAGGAGCGCGGCCAGCAGCGGCCCGGCGAGGACGCGCAGCGTCCTCAATTCAGGGTCTCGTTCGGCTCCTTCGACTTCGCCTTCTCCTTCGGCTTGGCCTCTGGAACCGCCGCCGCCGTGCAGTCGAAGGAGAGCTTCTGGCCCTTCTTCTTCTCGCCGGTGCGCTCGTCCTCGACCTCCGACTCCTGCGTGCCGACGGTGACTGAGCCGCCCTTCTCGAGCTTGCCGAAGAGCAGCTCCTCGCCGAGTGGGGTCTTGACCTCGTCCTGGATGATCCGCGCGAGCGGCCGCGCACCGAAGTCGGGGTCGTAGCCCTTGTCGGAGAGGTAGGTGCGCGCGGCGTCGGTCACTTCGATCGTGACCTTCTTCTCCGCGAGCTGACCCGAGAGCTCCTTCATGAACTTGTCGACGATGCTGCCCATGGTCGAGGGCGAGAGCGGATCGAAGGCGATGCGCGCATCGAGGCGGTTCCTGAACTCGGGGCTGAACAGCAGCTTGTATTCGCGCTCCGCGTCGCCGGTGGCGCGGTTGTCACCGAAGCCGACGGAACGCCGGCCGAGATCGCGCGCGCCGACGTTGCTGGTCATCAGCACGATGACGTGACGGAAGTCGGTCGACTTGCCGTTGTTGTCCGTCAGCTTGCCGTGATCCATGACCTGGAGGAGCACGTTGAAGACGTCGGGATGCGCCTTCTCGATCTCGTCGAGGAGGAGCACGGCGTGTGGGGTCTTCGCGATGGCGTCGGTGAGCAGGCCGCCCTGATCGAAGCCGACGTAGCCCGGCGGCGCGCCGATGAGGCGCGAGACGGTGTGGCGTTCCATGTACTCGCTCATGTCGAAGCGCAGGAACGTGATCCCCATGACCTTCGCGAGCTGCTTCGCTGCCTCGGTTTTACCGACACCGGTGGGGCCAGTGAGGAGGAAGTTGCCGATGGGCTTCTCCGGCGAACGGAGGC
>JAYTBL010000307.1:0-21845 GCA_043736975.1 Polyangiaceae bacterium | reverse complement strand
TCGACGCGCGCTTCGAAGCCGTGCCGAACGCGGTCGGAGTCGCTGCGGGGACCATCGCCTGCACCGCCGTCGACAACCTCGAGCGCGGGCTGGCCTTCGTTTTCAGCGGCACCATCTACGACGACCCGACGAGCTCGGTCCACACCCTCACCTCGGTGATCGCGCACGAGGCAGGACACATGTTTGGACTGGACCACTCCGCGGCAACCGGCTCGCTGATGTTCCCAGCGTCGGGCCTCCAGGCGCCCACCTGGGGCACCGGGCCGGTCGACGCCTCGGCGTCCTGCGGGCGCGCTACCCAGGACGACGTGGCGGTCCTCATGGCAAACCTCGGTGCGCACCGCGCGAATCGGCTGCCGGTGCCGCTCGCCGATGCCACGCCGCCGACCATCACCTCCGTCTCCCCCGTCGACGCGACGACCATCACCGGCGCGCTCGTGCCCTGCCTGAGCGCGTCGAGCGCGGCCGGGATTCGCATGGCGATGGTGGAGCTCTTCACCGTACACGCGATCGGTAGGCCGATCGGCAGGCGACTCCGCTTCGAAGCCAGGACCAGCCCTCCGTTCACGTTCTCGCCCATCGTGACCTCGCCGCGCGACGGGCTCCTGTTCCGGTTCACCGTCGTCGACGTGAACGGCAACCTGACCGAGTCGCGATCGACCATCAACTACCAGGCGAGCGGCGCGACCGCACCGCCCTGCCCGTGAGCAGCTGCCAGGTGTCATCGTTGGTACACGCTCTGGCACAGCGTGCGTCAGGCCGCGCGGACACACCCGAAACCGAGCCCGTCGCTCGTTCGCGGCGCGCGTACCTGCCGGCGACGTCGTGGGGCGATGACGAGGGGACGGTGAGCGAAATCCGAGGCTCTCGCGCGGCCAGTCACCGTTGAACGAGGCACGTGACCTGCTGAGGGGCGGCGATGCAAACCAGCTCGTGGCTTCGGCCCACGCTCTCCTCGCTCCTTCTCACCGCTGTCACCTTCTACGCCGTCGCCTGTGGCGGCAGCGATGGCAGCGTCGGCTCCTCCTCGAGCTCTCCCGCGGGAGCGCCGCGCGCAGACGGCCCCGGCGAGCGGCCGGCGGACGAGGCCGGCGGCGGCGCCGACGGGAGCGCATCGACCGGCCCCACGTGCGGGCTGCCGAACACCGGCGCGGTCGTGCAGGGCACGCTGATCGGCGCTGCCGCCCCGGTGATGACGGGTGGCACGATGGTCGATGGTCTCTACACGCTCACGAGCTCTGCCGCCTACTCGGGGCCCGGCGGACCGAGCGCGCCGTTCGGCGCGATCCAGTCGAGCCTCCGACTCAGCAAGGGCGGGACGACGTTCCAGCTCGTCCTCGCGCGCGACGGCGCCACCACCGTCGATGCGGCAGGCACCGCCGTCGCCGAGGGCAGCACGATGGAGACGAGCTACGTGTGCGGACGCGGGGCCGAGTCGCCCTATTCGTTCACGGCCACCTCGACCTCCTTCGTCATGGCGATCGCGGGCCCGCAGGCGACGCTCGTGAACACGTACACGCTCGTGCCGTGAGGCGGCTGACTCAGCCGGAGACCGGTCGTCTCCGCAGCCTTGGCAGGCGGCGGACGTGCGGAGCGACAGAGGTTGGGCTGATCCGCAAGGCCACCGTGGCACACGGCTGCGTCACCTCAGGGGCCATGTGGAATCCGAGCCCAGACCGACGCCTCGGCCCCTTCGCTCGCCTCTCGTTCGTCGCCACCCTTGCCGCATTCGCCGGTCTCGCCTGTACCTCCACGACCAACCCCAACCCTGCAGGTACCAGCTGCTCCGCCGACGCCGACTGTGAGTCGAGTCTGCGCTGCGTGCTCGGGCGGGGCGGGGCGGCGCGGGAGGAGGTTGTCTCTTTCCCTCGCTCGGGCAGTGCAGCATCGCGTGCAGCGTGGATGCGGACTGCGCCGGCCTCACCCCGAGTAGCGGCAAGAGCGGCTACGAATGCGTCAGCGAGTGTGCGCCGTCGAAGAGGTCGTTCTGCGCGGTGCGCTAGCAGACGCTGCACGAAGTAGACGGGCGGTCGGGACCAGCTCGCGCCGCGGGCAGCCACGACCTCGACCCTTGGCGCCCCTCGCATCGCCATGCATCCGCTGCCGACGGCGGCGGTGGCATGGGCGAGCCGGACCGGACGCAACCTGATGTAGTGGAGCCGGCGCCGTGAGGAGCAAGCCTCCCAAGCGTAGCGGTGCGCGGGCGAAGGGGGAGCGGGCCTCCTCCGGCCGCGTGGGAGCGGCGACAACGTCAGCCCGCAGCGCAACGGGTTCGTAGCCACCACCGCCTATCGCCCGACCTCGCGCGGGGCGGCGGTGCACGGATCACCGCCGGCGCGCAGCGAGACAGCGGACCGCGGCCGGAGGAGGACCGCTCCCCTCCGTAGCCCCCCAACCTCGAAGCGAAGCTATGGGGCGTTCAGCGTGTAGCGCGCGGCCAGCGAGACGCCGAAGTACGCCGCGTGCGCCAGCACGCACGGCGCGACCGCGCGTGAGCGGGCGTAGATCGTACCGCACACCAAGCCGAGCACGAGGATGGGCGCGAACGAGAGCGGCGGACGCACCGCCGCGAACGCGAAGGCCCCGAGGAGCGGCGCGAGCCAGCGCCGGCTCGCTGCGAGCTCGCCCTCGATCGCGTTCTGGAGCCACCCCCGGAAGAAGATCTCCTCGACGATCGGCGCCAGCACCACGGTGAGCGCCACGATGACCACGCGCGTGTCGTTGTCGACGGCGGTGGTCGGGAACTCGACTCCCTGCGCGCGCACCCCGTAGCGATAGCCGACGTTGAGCGCGCCCGCCGCCGCGCCCGCCACCATCGCCCCCAGCAGCCACAGCGGCGCGCGCAGCGAAGGCAGCGCCGGCATCCGCGGCAGGCCGCGGCGCCCGTAGATCGTGAGCCCGAGCAGCGCGAGCGCGGCGAGCGCGTAGGAGATCGCAGACTGCGCGTTCTCGTCGATCGGCGCGAGGGCCAGCATGCGACGCGCGAGCGTCTGCGCCGCCTGGAACGACGCGTACACGAGCAGCGCGCGCCACACCACGGTCTCGCCCTCGTGCTCCTCGGCGTCGTCGATCCAGCGCAGACAGCGCAGCGCAGAGCGACGGGCCTCGTGCGCGAGCATCGCGATGCTCGCCACCGACACCGCTGCGCTCCACGGATAGGGCGAGGCCGCGACCGCGAGCAGCGGCATCGCCACGAGCGTGGTCTCGAGGCCGAGGCTCCCGCCCAGCACCTTGATTCCGCCGAGCCCCTGGGTGAGGAACGCCACCGCGACGGTCGCGCCCGCGGCGAACACCAGCGCGGTCGCCGCGGCGATCCCGCGCCACAGCACCTCGGCGTGGAGCGAGAACGGGCCCGGCATGCCGAGCAGCAGGAAATACGGCGCCGCCACGAGCAGCGCCTGGAACATGAGCCCGCGGGTCTTGCCGCGCAGGAGATCGCTCGGCGCGATGGGCAGCGGCGCCAGCATGGGCCGCGCGCCGGCGTCGCGGATGACCAGCCGCGTGGCCCGCGCCTGTACCACCGCGAAGCCCGAGAAGATGGAGACGTAGGCGAGCGAGCGGATCAGCGCCGGCGCCGAGTCCGCCGGAAACGACCGCGAGAGGCGCGACATCGCGAGCAGCGCTCCCGACGTGGCGAGCGTGTAGAACAGCGCGACCCGTACCAGCCAGCGGCCGCCCGGCTCGCGGCGGGCGAGCACCCGCTCGATGCGCACGAGATCGAGGTCGCCGGCGCGCGCGCGATCGAGCTTCGCGACCGGCACGATGTCCATGCGGTCGTAGCCCACGCGCTCCGCGAAGCGGATCGCCAGCACCGCGAGCACCGCGACCGCCACGCAGCCGCCCAGCAGCACGAGCACGCCGCCGTCGTCGAGGAGCGCCGCCGCGCGCGGCAGCAGCGGCGCCACGAGCCGCGACAGCCGGGGAAACTTCGCGAGCACCGGCGCGCCGCCCACCACCATGAAGGCCGGGAACTGCGTCACGAGGACGACCACGGCGATGCGCCCCATGCGCATCGGCGAGACCACCAGGCGCGTGAGCCGCAGCAGCGCATCGCCCGCCAGCAGGCCCGCGGTCGGCAGCGCCACCCCCAGCAGGAGGATATCGGCGCGGACGCCCTTCGAGATCGCGAAGAGCGCCGCCACCGCCAGCGCGTAGAGGATGACCCGCTCGACGAGCTGGATGATGACGCGGCTCCCCTCGTGGAGCGGTAGCGCATCGAGAACGGGCGAGGTGAGCACCGAGTGCGGCGCACGCATGCCCGGCCCGCGGCCCATCGCGCCCCACGTGACGGAGAGGCACGCGAGTCCCACGAGCATCCACGCCACCGCGTTCGGCCGGAGCTCGGGCTCGACGCGCACGCAGGCGAGCCCGATGCGGTAGCCCCAGTTGATCATGAGCAGCAGGAACGCGCCCCGCAGCACCGCGCCCGACGCACGGCGCCCCTGATCCTTGCGCAGGCGATTCGGTACCCCGGCGCGCGCCCAGTAGCGCAGCGTGAGCAGCACCAGGGCCCTCGTCTGCCGCAGCATGGCGAGGATGACGCTGATCAAGGTCTGCGCACCAGCGCGAGGAACGCGTCCTCGAGCGAGCCCTGGCCGACGCCCGCCTGCGCGCAGATGGCCGCGGTGGTCCCCTCGGCGACGAGGCGGCCGTGATCCAGGACCAGCATGCGATCGCAGAGGAGGTCCGCCATGTCGAGGAGGTGCGTCGAGACCACGACCGCCGCGCCGGCCTCGGCGCGCTCGCGCAGGAGCGCCCGCACGCGCGACGCGGTCGGCGGGTCGAGGCCGTTCGTCGGCTCGTCGAGCAGGAGCAACGTCGGGTCGTGGACGAGCGCGAGGAGCAGCGCGAGCTTCTTCTTCGTCCCGTGCGAGTAGCCGCCGGCAGCGAGCTCGAGGTCGCGTACGAAATCGAGGCGCTCGACGATGGGCTGAACCGTGGCCCACGTGGGATCGATGGCGACCCCGCGGACGTTGAGCGCGAACTCGACCATCTCCTTGCCGCTGAGGAAATCATAGAAGGCGGGCTCGTCGGGCGAGTAGCCGAGGCGCTTCTTCACCTCCTGCGCGTCACGCGTGCAGTCGAGCCCGAGGAAGCTCGCGCTGCCGCGGGAAGGCCGGAGCATCCCCAGCAGCAGCTTCATCGTGGTGGTCTTGCCGGCGCCGTTCGGGCCGAGCAGACCGACGATCTCGCCGCGATGCACGTGGCAAGTCAGACCCTCGAGGGCGACGGTCGCACCGAAGTCCTTGCCGAGCCCGTCCAGCACGAGGACGCGGTCGTCGCTCACCGAGCGAGCCTATCAGGTTCGTCAGTACGTGAAGTCGATCGGGATCGTCACGCTGCTGCCCGCGGAATCCTCGATCTGCGCCTTGTAGATCGCCGCGGACGCACAGGTCTGGATCTCGGGGAGGAGCGGGGGATCGAAGCGGGCGGTCTCGACCGAGCCTCCCGCGGCAATCTTGAGCTTGAGCGAGCTCGTGACCGTCACGCGAACGTTCTCGGGACGATGGCGCGCGGCGGCGCACTCGCGGACCGCGTTGGCGATCGCGGCGCGAGCGGAGAGGGCCGGCTTGCCCGCGGGCTTCGCGACCTCGGGGTGATTCGCTTCGGGCGCGCGGTGGCCCTCGACGGGGCGCGGGACCGTCGCCGGGGCGGTGGGGCTTCCCGCGTTCGCACCGTTCGGGGCCGGCGTGCCCGGGCTCACCGGTACGTCGTTGCGCGCGACCACCGGAGCCTCGCGAGGCGCGAGCGTGACGGCGGCGCGGACCGACGCGGGCGCGTGATCGATCTTCAGCGTGCCGTCGAGGTTCGAGGCATCGAACTCGACGTGCGAGGGCGCGGTCACGAGCGTTCCGTGCGTGATGCCGGTGCGCGGCGGCGCGCCGATCGAGACGACGCCCTCCGAGAGATCGACCGTCACCTGCGAGCCGGTCCGGGCGACCCGGAGGTGGGTCCCATGCACCGCCACGCGAACGAGCGCCAGCTCGGTGGCGATGTCGATCGCGAACGCCTCCCCCGAAGGCACGGGCGTGACCTGCGCCTCGATCGCGCCGTCGTCGAGGCCGAGCACGAGCGAATCGCCCGCCGACTTCACGCGCGCCCGGCCGACGGTACCGGCCGCGTCTGGCGCGTTACGCTCGAGCAGCCACTGCACCTTGCGCGGTCGCTCGAGCAGCGCTCGCGCGCCGTCGACCTCGAGGACATCACCAGTGCGGAGCTCGTGCCCCGCGCTCGCGACGATGCCGCTCACCCGCGCGTCACCCACCCCCTCGGTGCCACGGAGCGAGCTCACGCTCGGATCGGCTACGATGCTTGCGTGCCCATCGCTGGGGCCAGAGCTCTGGTCCTTGCGCACGAACAGCGCGATCGCGGCGGCCACGGCGAGCGTCGCAGCGCCGAACTGGAAGAACCTCGCCCGACGGCGGGCTGCGATCGACGCGACGTTGCCCTCAGCCACCAGCGCCGCGCGCTCCGCGTTCATCTGCGCCACCAGGCGCTCTTCCATGGCGGTCCACGCGCCGTCGCTGACGCGCGGTTCGAGATCCTGCTTCGCCTGATCGACGAGTCGTTCGAGCGCGCGCTCGGCCTTGTTGGGGTCGCCCTTCATCGTTCGCTCGCCTTCTCGTTCACGTTCTCGCCCGCGCTTCCGGTTTCCAGCCCCGCCAGCGTGGGCTCCTCACCGAGCATCGCCTCGAGCTCCCGTCTCGCATAGAACAGCCGCGTGCGCACGGTGAGGACTGGCGCGCCCACGACCTCGGCGATCTCCGCCGGCGACATGCCCTCGAGCTCGTGGAGCACGAACACGACGCGCTTCTTGTCGGCGAGCTTCGCGAGCAGGCGCTGGAACGCACGCATGCGCTCGCGGCGCTCGACGTCCTCGTCGGGGAGCGTCTGGAGATCATCGCCCACCAGCTCGCCCGGGATCTCCTCGGTGAGCACAGGACGGCTGCGTGCCGAGCGGCGGTGCATGAGCACCACGTTGACCGTGACGCGATGGAGCCACGTCGAGAACTTTGCCTGACCGCGGAAGTCCTTCAGGCTTCGGAAGACCTGGACGAAGACCTCCTGCACGACGTCCTCGAGGTCGCCCGGCGCGTTGAGCATCCGGTAGACGAGGCGCGCGACGTCGCTCTTGTGGCGCACGAAGATCGTACGGAACGCCTCCGGATCGCCGGTCGCGGCGCGCGCAACCATGCCGTCGTCGGCGTGCAGTCGACCAGGCAGCTCGCCCTGGCTCATGTGAGGCCTTGTCGCATGAGCGGAAGCCGGTCCCGGGTGGTTGATCCCGGGCCGGACGAAGGAGAACACGTCGGCTGCAGCGCTCACCCCCCCTTCGATGCGCGCGTCCTCGCAGGGATTCAACGCGCGGGCGGGCTCCGACAAAAGATTGCCGGAAACTAGGCCGATTGCCCCGGCCCCGGCGACGTTCGCGGCATGGCGATCGTTGCTCTCACGGTGATGCTGGGGGTCGTCCTTTTCGACGCGCACGAGTTCATCAACCGGCGCACGCGTCGGCACTAGCTCCCCCGACTCGCGCAATCAGACGCTCAAAAGAGCGTCTTCAGTTCGATCTTGTCCTTCTTCTTCTGCTCGAGGATGAAGTTGATCGCGCGGAGGATGCGCGTCTTCGTGGGACCGCTCACCGTCTTGCCGGCGAGCGCGCTCTCGAGCGCACGCGGGGTCACGGGACGGCCGGAGCGCGGCTTGCCGATCTCCTTCTTGTCTCCTTCCTTCGCGGTGCCCGCTTCCGCTGCCTTCTTGCCCTGGCGCTTGCCGAGCTTGATGGAGCGATCTTCACGCTGCAGGGTCTCGAGCTTGTGCGAGACCGCGAGCAGGCGCTTCGCGTTGAGCTTGTTGGTGTCGAGAAAGGTCGCGAGCTTGTTCGTGTCGGCCATTGGATTTCCGGGCGTGTTCTAGTCCGCGTCGGGCCCGCCGTCACCCTGAACATCCGGTCCGGCGTCCCGGCACGGTCGGAATTCCACCAACCAGCCGCCGTCGGGGCAGGTCGCGAGGGTCGTGTTGTCCGACGCATCGGGCCGCGAACAGTCGTTGCTTCCGTAGCTGCAGGTGACGTCCAGAGGCCAGCATGCGGGGCAGGAAGTATCGATATTGGGCGCGAATTCGGGGCAAGGAGGCCGCGGCGGGGCGTTCGAGGCCACCCGCCAGGTGCCGCCCGAGCACCGGGCCAGGCGGGTCCCGCACAGGCCGAAATCGCAGGTCGTGCCCTCGGGGAGCAGGCAGGTGGCCCCGTTCGTCGGGCGGTCGACCGGGCACCCTCCGTCGAGCACCGCGCCGCCCTCCGCGCCTGCCTCGGGGGTCTCGGCGGGCGGATCGAGCTCCGTTCCGCAGGCCGAGGCGATCGCCGTCGAGGCCGCGCCGATCAGCGTCAGGGCCGCGATCTGCGCGAGCGGACGAGCACGTGAGGGGACCGGCACCCGGTCAGAATAGAGCGGTTCGCGCCCCCGTGCTAAGGCGGGCTCCAACAAGGAGTCCGACCATGTCCGCTGGCGCTCTACCCCCCGTCTTCATCGTCTCTGCTGCTCGCACCCCCATCGGCGCGTATCTCGGCTCGCTGTCGTCGCTCACTGCGCCGCAGCTCGGCACCACCGCCATCAAGGCCGCGCTCGAGCGCGCCAAGGTCGGGCCGGAGCTCGTCGGCGAGCTCTTCATGGGCAACGTGCTCACCGCCGGCATCGGTCAGGCGCCGGCGCGTCAGGCGCAGCGCGGCGCGGGCATCCCCGACAGCGTGCAGGCCACCACCATCAGCAAGGTGTGCGGCTCGGGCATGCAGGCGCTGATCTTCGGCGCGCAGGCCATCGCGCTCGGCGATCGCGACATCGTCGTGGCCGGCGGCATGGAGTCGATGTCGAACGTGCCCTACTACATGGACAAGGCGCGCCAGGGCTACCGCATGGGCAACGCCACGCTCATCGACGGCATGATCCACGACGGCCTCTGGGACCCGTACGCGAACGTCCACATGGGCGCGTGCGGCGACAAGTGCGCGACCGAGTACAAGATCACGCGCGAGGCGCAGGACGAGTACGCGAAGGACAGCTTCCGCAAGGCGCTCGCCGCGCAGAAGGAAGGCCTGTTCGACGCGGAGATCGCCCCCGTCTCGGTCGCGCAGCGCAAGGGCGATCCGCTCCTCGTGAAGGACGACGAGGGTCCTGCGAAGGGCGACCCGTCGAAGTTTGCCGGCCTCCGCCCGGCCTTCGGCAAGGAAGGAACGATCACCGCCGCGAACGCCTCGTCGATCAACGACGGCGCGAGCGCGCTCGTGCTCGCCAGCGAGGCCGCGGTGAAGAAGCACGGCCTCAAGCCGCTCGCGCGCATCGTTGGCTATGCCGGCGCCGCGCAGGCGCCGGAGTGGTTCACGACGTCGCCGGCGAAGGCCATGGACGGCGCGCTCGCCCGGACCGGCCTCCAGGTCGCGGACATCGATCTCGTCGAGATCAACGAGGCGTTCGGGGTCGTCGCGATGGTCTGCTCGCAGCTCTCGAAGCTCGATCTCGCGAAGGTCAACGTCCGCGGTGGTGCGGTGGCGCTCGGCCACCCGATCGGCGCGAGCGGCGCGCGCATCGTGACCACGCTCCTCCATGCCCTCCAGCATGCGAACAAGAAGCGCGGCATGGCCTCGATCTGCATCGGCGGCGGGGAAGCGCTGGCGATGATCGTCGAACGCGTCTGACCCTCCCATGTTAGGCGACCAACCTGAGCACCCCCGCGTGCGTCCGCGCCTCCAGACCCTCGAGGAGCCCTTCTCGTCTATGCTCTGATCATGGTTCGCCCGAGGGAGATTGCGCGGAACGTCAGTGCCTTCGCGGCGCTGACGCCCACGCTCCTGCCCGCGACGCACACCAACAGCTACGCGCTCGGCACCAAGCAGGTGGTGCTCGTCGAGCCCGCCACGCCCTACGAGGACGAGCAGCGCGCGTGGCTCGACTGGGCGCGCGCGCTCGTCTCGCAAGGCCGCCAGCTGGTCGCGATCGTCGCGACGCACCACCACCCCGACCACGTCGGCGGGCTCGACGTGCTTGCGCGCGAGCTCTCGGTGCCCGTCTGGGCCCACGATCTCACGGTGGAGAGGCTCGATCCCGGGGTCCGCGCGCGCGTCACCCGCCGCCTCGCGAACGGCGACGCGATCGTGCTCGACGGGCCCGAGCCCGAGACCTGGGACGTGCTGCATACGCCCGGTCACGCCCCGGGGCACATCTGCCTGTACGAGCAGCGCTCGCGCGCGTTGGTGGTGGGCGACATGGTGGCGAGCGTAGGTACGATCCTCATCGCGCCGGGCGACGGCGACATGCAGGTCTACCTCGAGCAGCTGGAGCGCCTGGCGTCGTACGCCGCCGCGCTCGCCCTGCCCGCTCACGGCGATCCCATCGACGATCCCAGCGCGCTCTTTGCAAAGTACATCCAGCACCGCCTCGCGCGCGAGGCCAAGGTCCTGGCCGCGGTGCTCGCCGCGGGCGCGGCGGGCGCGGACTCCGCGGCCCTCGTGCCGGACGCCTATGCCGACACGCCCATGATGCTCTGGCCAATCGCGCGGCTGAGCCTCGAGATGCACCTGGAGAAGCTGGAGCGCGAGGGCAAGATCGCGCGGGTCGGAGCGGCGGCGTTCCGGACCGTGGTGTAGGCTCCTCGGGTGTGGGAGCGCAGCTTCGTCGCCGTGAGCGTGCTGCTGGGCGCGTCGATCGACGACGCGCTCGCCCTCCTGCCCGACGAGGCACGCCCGCGCGTGGGTGACCTCGAGGCCAAGCTCCGCGATTCGCGGAGGCCGGTGCGGGCCGCCGGCCTCGCGCTGGTCGCCCAGGAGGTCGCCGTCGCGATCGGTGAGGTCACGCTCCGATGAGCATCGGTCGCGCGCGCATCGTGAAGGCCGACGCCGTTCCTGTCGCCGGCGCGGCGGCAGCGCCAGCGCCGGTCCCGCTCGCGCGGCGCATCCCGGCGGTGGTCGTCGATGCGCGCGCCGAGGCCGCGCGCATCGTCCTCGAGGCGCGCAAGGTGGCAGACCAGATCGTCACCGACGCGCACAACTCGGTGGCAAGCCGGGTCGAGGCCGCGGTGCGCGAGGCGCGCGAGGCGGAGGTGGCGCGCATCACCGCCGAGCACCTCGCGCTGCGCATGGGGGAGGAGCAGCGCGCCGAGCGCGACCTCGATCGCACGCTCGAGATCGCGGCGCTGCTGGCGGAGCGCGTGGTCGGCGAGGGCCTCGCGCTCGAGCCCGCGCGCATCGGCGTGCTCGCCACCACCGCGCTCCAGGAGACGCGCGGCGCGCGCCGCATGCGCATCGAGGCGTGCGCCGACGACGTGCCGGCCCTCCAGGGCATGCTCGGCGATCTCGGCGAAGGGATCGCGACCGTGGAGCCCGCGGCCGAGCTCGCCCGCGGCTCGCTCGTGGTGCACACCGAGCTCGGGCGCATCGACGCGCGCCTCGGCCCGCAGCTCGCCCGGCTGGCGGAGGCGCTACGCGAAGCGCTACGAACGAAGTCATGACCGACGCGTCGACCGTCCCCGATCGCGACTCGGTCCCTTCGCCTGGGGCGAACTGGCGCACGAACCTCGCGCTCTTCGTGGCGACGGTCGCGAGCGTCGTGGCCACCGGGGTCTACATGCAGGGCCCGGCCGAGGGCGCGCCGCCCTGGCGCGAGTCCTTCGCGGCGGCCATGCATCCGAGCGGCGCGCTGTCCCGCGGCGCCCAGTTCGCAGGCACCCTCCTCGTGATCCTCGTGGCGCACGAGCTCGGTCACTACGTGATGGCGCGCGTCCACAAGGTCGACGCGTCGCTGCCGTACTTCATCCCGCTCCCCATCCTCAGCCCGTTCGGCACGATGGGCGCGGTCATCCGGATGCGCGGCGTCATCCCCACGCGGCGCGCGCTGCTCGACATCGGCGCCTCCGGCCCACTCGCCGGGCTGTGCTTCGCGATCCCGCTCTACATCTACGGCGCCGCGCACTCCCATCTCGTGCCCATCACGGCGCCCGGCGAAGGCGCGATCCAGCTCGGCGAGTCGATCCTGATGAAGGTCCTCGACCACGTCTTCGCGCCGCCGAAGCCTGCGGGGATGGACCTCGAGCTGTCGCCGATCGCCTTCGGCGCGTGGGGCGGCCTGTTCGTCACGATGATCAACCTGATCCCGGTGGGCCAGCTCGACGGCGGGCACGTCGCCTACGCGCTCTTCGGGCCGAAGCAGGATCGCCACGCGCAGCTCATCCACCGCGCGATGCTCGCGTTCTTCTTCGTGAACGTGATCGGCCACGTTTCTCGCGATTTTTCTGCTGGTTTCGGCCTCTACTACCTGGGCCGGCACATCGCGAACTCGCTCTTCTGGCTCGTCTGGTTCCAGATGCTCGCCATCCTCGGCACGCTCGCGTCGAACAGCCGCGAGGACCGCGAGGAGAAGCCAGGCACCCTCACCCTCCGCACCCGCCTCGTGGCGACGGTGGGCCTGGTGGTGGTGGGCAGCATCGCGCGCGACAACCGCTCGGCGCTGTTGCCTTTGGCCTTCTTCGCGGGCCTCGCGATGCTGGTCGCGATGGAGGTGCGTGGTGGAGTGTTGCGTCGCCACGATCTGCTGGATCACCCAGCCACCGCCGCGGCGCCCCTCGACCGAGGGCGCGCGGCCGTGGCGGTCGTCACCCTCGTGATCTTCGTGCTGCTCTTCATGCCCGAGCCCTTCGGGATGTAACGCCGTCCACCCGCAGTGGAGTCTTCCACGCGGGGCGCTCCTGCTCGATCGCGCACCCACGCGGCACGGCGCGCGCAGTGATCCTGGTCATGGCCCGTCGTCGCTCGGTCTCCCTCGGGTTTGCAACGTCTCTCGCGACCGTCCTCGCGGTCGCCGCGTGCTCCTCGCCCGCGAACCTCTCTGGTTTCCAGCAGGAGGAGGGCGTCAATGGCACCGACCCCAGCGGCAGCGGCGGCTTCGGCGGCGATGACCCTGCCGACCCGACCACCACCACCGCGGCCTGCAACCCCGATCCCAGCCAGGCGGAGATCGCCGGTGACAAGTGCGACAACGACAAGGACGGCCAGGTCGACAACAAGGTCACCTGCGACGCGGCCTCGACCGGGAGCACCGCCGAGGACTTCGCGAAGGCGATGGGCCTCTGCGAGAGCGCATCGGCCCGCGGCTTCGGCCTCGTCTCGGCCGCGTTCACGCGCGGCTACCAGCGCAGCGACGCACCGATGGCCCAGCAGCACAGCGCGCTCGCGAAGTTCGGCAACGTCCTGAAGCCCCGCGAGGGCGCGCGGCTCGGCGTCCTCAGCACCGGCTTCGCGCAGGAGTACGACGGCGCCGCGGGCACCCCGTTCGGCGGCGACGCGTCGGGCAAGGACTGGTACGGCACTCGTCCCGGCGTGGGCAACGGCACCGCGCCCCCGGGCTTCCCCAAGGCCGCAGCCGGCTGCGCGCAGGCGATGGACGTCAACGACCTCGTCGACCTCCACCTCACCATCAAGGCTCCCAGGAACGCGACCGGCTTCAAGTTCGACTTCAACTTCCACTCCAGCGAGTGGCCCGCGTACATCTGCTCGCGGTTCAACGACGGCTTCGTCGCCTACCTCTCCGCGAAGGGCTTCAACGGCGGCGTCGCCGACAACATGTCGTTCGACGCGAAGAAGAACCCGGTCAGCGTGAACAACGGCTTCTTCGACCGCTGCACGCCGAACGCGCAGATCGGTTGCCGGGGCGGCAGCCCAGGCACCTCGACGTGCCCGGGCGGCGCCGACGAGCTCGCGGGCACCGGCTTCGGCGTGACCGGAAACTACTGCGGCGGCGGCCAGTCGGTGGCCGGCGGCGCGACCGGCTGGCTGTCTTCGCAGGCGGCGCTGACGCCGGGCGAGACGTTCACGCTCGACCTCATGATCTGGGACACCGGCGACGGCGACCTCGACTCGTCGGTCCTCCTCGACAACTTCCAGTGGATCGGCGGCGCCGAGGTCGTCACCTCGACGGGCCGCCCGACGGGACCGAACTGACTACAGCTTGATCTCGAACTCCTCGATCACGGGGTTCGCGAGCATCTCGTCGGACATCTTCTCGAGGCGCGCCCTCAGGTCGCCGCCCGCGGCGGCCTCGTCGAGCTCGATCTCGATGAGCTTGCCGACGCGCACGCCCTTCACACCCTCGAAGCCGAGCTTGCCCAGCGCGCGGCGCACGGCATCGCCCTGGGGATCGAGGACTTCCGACTTCAAGCGAACGAGCACGGTGGCCTTCATCGATGAGTCTCTCTCTTCAGCCGCCGAGGCCGAGGTTCTTCGCGATGCGCGCAAGCGGCGGATCGGTGTCAGGCACGAAGGTCTGGCCGGTGATGCGCTCGAACGCCTCGACGTACCGCTTGGCGGCGCCGATGCGCACCTCGGGCGGCAGCTCGGGGACCTCGCCGTCGCCACGGTAGCCGAGAGCGGTGTAGTACCGGCGCACGAAATCCTTGTCGAGCGGCTCGGGGTCGAGGCCGCCCGCGAAGCGCTCCTCGTACGTCGACGCCATCCAGAAGCGCGACGAGTCGGGGGTGTGGATCTCGTCGATGACGACGATCTCGCCATCGGGGGTCTTCCCCATCTCGTACTTCGTGTCGACGAGGATGAGGCCGCGCGCCGCGCAGATCTTCTGCCCGGCAGCGAAGAGCTTCATGGCGATCTCCGCGGCGCGGTCGAAGTCCTCGGCGGTGGTGTCGCCCTTCGCGAGGATCTCCTCGCGCGACATGCTCACGTCGTGCTCGCCCATCGGGGCCTTGGTCGCGGGCGTGAGGATGGGGCGCTCCAGGCGCTGGTTCTTCTTCAGATCCTCGGGAAGCGCGTGCCCGCAGAACGTCCGCTCGCCAGCGGCGTAGTGCGTCCACATGCTCGTCGACGTCGAGCCGGTGATGTACGCGCGCACGACCAGCTCCACGGGCAGCGGCTTGCACTCGATGCACTCGAGGACGTTCGGGTCCGGCACCCTCAGGTAGTGGCTGCGGGCGACGCTCTTCGTCTGCTCGAACCACCACGCCGCGAGCTGGTTCAGGACCTGGCCCTTGAACGGTATGGTGCCGAGGATGCGATCGAACGCGCTGATGCGGTCGGTCACGACGATGTAACGACGGTCACCGCGACTGTAGTTGTCGCGGACCTTGCCTTCGTACCGCTCGCCGAGGCCCTCGAGGGTCGTACCTTCGAGGGTCGTGGCGAGGTGTTCCTTGAGCAGCGCGTCGTCGAGCATGCGAACGCGAGTCTACTTGGCGAGGCGGACGTCGACGCGGCGATCCTTGCGCCAGCCGTCCTCGTCGGTGCCCTTCGCATCCAGCTCGCCACGCGAGGTGTCGCGGAGCTTCTCGGCGGGTACGCCCAGGCCGCCCAGGAACGTATGGACCGATCGCGCGCGCTTGGCGCCGAGGGTCATGTTGTACTCGGTCTCACCGCGGGGGTCGGCGCGGCCGACCAGGTCAACCGACTTGCCCTTGAGCGGGCCGTTGGTGAGGCACCGGGCGATCGCCTCGAGGACGTTCTTTTCGCCGGTGGTCAGGGACTCGGAGTCGTAGTCGAACTTCGGCGCGTCCTCGATGTTCTCGAACTTGAGGTTGCAGGCCTTGATGATGTCGTCGTCGACGTTGACGGCCATCTTCTCGCTCTTGCCGGGCGCTGCGCTGGTGGTGGTCGGCGGCGTGACGGTGGCCACCGGGGTGGTCGGGGTCTCCGCGGGCTTCTTGGGGTCACCGCAGGCTGCGAGCAGGAGGAGCGCCAGCGGAGCAAGCGACCCGGCGGCGCGGCCGAGCGAGCCGAGCGAGCCGAGCGAGCCGAGCGAGCCGAGCGAGCCGAGCGAGCCGAGCGAGAGTAACTTCATGATCATTCCTCCGTAATGGTTTTCGCCCAACGGGGACGCGCGCCAGAGCTTTCATAATCCGGTGGCTGCGTACGTCAATGCACGCGTGCCCCAGGGGTGTAAGATCAGGCTGCGATGTCGAATCCGCCGCAGGGAGTCGCACCCGTGGGTGATGTCGTGCTCGTCGTGGACGACGAGGAGGACATCCGTCGCCTGGTCACGTTCAACCTGACCGACGCCGGCTTCAAGGTCGACGCGGTGGAGACCGGGACCGATGCCGTGGCTGCGGCCACCCGGCTGCGGCCCTCGGTGATCGTCCTCGACCTCATGCTCCCGGACATCTCGGGGATGGAGGTCTGCCGCCGCCTCCGCGCCGACGAGAACGTGGCCGACGCGGCGATCCTCATGCTCACCGCCAGGGGTGACGAGTACGACCGCGTCCTCGGCTTCGAGGTCGGCGCCGACGACTACGTCGTGAAGCCCTTCAGCGTGCGCGAGCTCGTGATGCGCGTGCGCGGTCTCGCGCGCCGCGCCAACGAGCGCCGCCTCGCGCGAGGCGCGCGCGACGAGGGCAAGCGGCTCAGCTGGCGCGGCCTCGAGATCGATCCAACGCGCCACCGCGTGCTGATCGAGGGTGCCGAGCTGATGCTGCGCCCGCTCGAGTACAAGCTGCTCGCGATCTTCGTCGAGCATCCGGGCCGAGTCTTCTCGCGCACCGAGCTCCTCCAGGAGGTCTGGGGCATCGCGCCCGACACCAACACGCGCACCGTCGACACCCACATCCGCCGGCTGCGCGAGCGCCTCGACGCGTACAGCGAGGCCATCGAGACCGTGCACGGCTTCGGCTATCGCCTGCGCGATCCGGAGGGGGCGCGCGCGTCGGCCAGCAGCATTGCGGGCGCCGAGCCCACCTCCACCTGAGAGAGAGGCACGCCCTCATGTCGTTCCGCACGAAGCTCCTCGCGAGTTACGTAGGCCTCGTCACGCTGGTCGGTTTGATCGCGATCTTCACGCTGAACCGATGGCTAACCGACGATCTCGTCCGCCAGCTCGACGCGCGGTTGCTCGAGCAGGCGAAGGGCGCGGTGGAGTGGGCGGAAGAGGGCGGCAAGCGTCATCCCGACAAGGTCGCGACGCGCATCGCGCACATCGTCGATGCCGAGGTCGCGCTGCTCGATCGAGACGACACGGTGATCGGCGCCTCCCCGCCCGAATCGCGCGCGGACATCGGCAGCGAGGTCACCGAGGCGCGCACCAAGGGCGTGGGCAAGGCGACACGCTTCCGTGGCTCCGAGGAGCTGCACTACGTCGCGGTGCCGGGCGCCGAGGGCATCGTGATCCGGCTGGCCATCCCGCTCTCCGACATCAACGCCACGGTGGGCGCGATGCGGAGCCGGCTGCTCGTGACATCGGCGGTGGCCATCCTCGTGGCGCTGTTCCTGGGCGTGCTCGCGGCGCGGATTACCTCGCGCCCGCTGGGCGCGATGACCGAGACCGCGACGCGTCTCGCGCAAGGTGACTTCGACGTGCCGATCGAGGCCGGAGGTAAGGACGACTTCGGCGTCCTGTGGCGCGCGCTCAAGTCGCTCGCCATGCAGCTGAAGGCGCGGATCGGCGAGCTGGTATCGGAGCGCGATCGGCTCTCGGCGATCCTCGCGGGCATGGTGGAGGGGGTGCTGGTGATCGACGAGCATGGCGTCGTGATCGTCGAGAACCCGGCGGCCGCGAAGATCCTCGGGACGAAGGAGTCGGTGGTAGGCCGCACGCTGGAGGAGGCGGTCACGCACGCCGGGACGCGCGCCCTCATCCAAACCTGCATGCGCGACGAGGTGACGGAGATCGACGAGATCACCGACGACCGCGGGATGGCGATCGCGATCTATGCGCGACCGCTACCGCAGACCTCGAGCGGCGCGGTGGTGGCGGTGCTCCGCGACCAGACCGCGCTGCGCCGGCTCATGACGGTGCGGCGTGACTTCGTGGCGAACGTCTCGCACGAGCTGCGCACGCCCGTCACCGCCATCCAGGGGTACGCCGAGACCCTCCTCCGCGGCAGCGCCGACGCCGAGACGTCGCGTCAGTTCCTCGAGATCGTGCATCGCCAGGCGCAGCGCATCGGCGGGCTGGTGGAGCAACTCCTCGCGCTCTCCGAGCTCGAGGCGCGCGGCAAGGACGAGATCGCCCACGAGCGCGTCGGGCTCCTCGCCATGGCGCGGCACGTCGACGAGACGGTCCGCGGGCACGCCGAGCAGCGGGCGGTAAAGGTCGTCATCGACATCGCCAATGACGCGGTCGCGCTCGCCGACCCGGACGGCGTGGAGCGCGCCGTGATCAACCTCGTCGACAACGCCATCAAGTACGGCCGCGAGGGCGGCGAGGTGAAGATCGCGGCGAAGACGCGCGGGGCGCTCGTCGAGATCGTGGTGAGCGACGACGGCCCCGGCATCGATCCCGATCACCTGCCGCGGCTCTTCGAGCGCTTCTACCGCGTCGACCCGGGGCGCTCGCGGCAGCACGGCGGCGCCGGGCTCGGGCTCTCGATCGTGAAGCACCTCGTCGAGTCGATGGACGGGTCCATCCGGGTGACGAGCAGCCTCGGCCAGGGTGCGGCCTTCGTGATCGAGCTGCCCGCGCCTACTGCATGACGCGCAGCTTGTATTGCTCGAGCGCGCCGTTCGAGACGAGCGAGCCGTCCGGGAAGCGGCAGAAGCTGTCCTCGGCGCCGACCGAGTTGCGCACGACGACGATCGGCTGGTTCATGCGCATACAGACCTTCACGCCTGCGCTCGTCCGGCCGTCGAGCGCGCGGTGGGCGATCTCCACGGGCGCCCCGTTACGCATGAAGTTCATCGCCTGGCAGGTGAACTGACCCGAGGCCCCGCGGCACTGCGCGTTCACGCGCAGGTTCTCACGCGCGTAGTAGACGACCGGCACCTGCGCGCCGTCCTCGGCGATCCACACCTCGTTCTGGAACGGCGACGACTCGAGCCCGGCGAGCGGCCCGCTGCCGTTGCCCTGGAGCGTGGGGTCGTTCGGCCCCGGTCCAGGCGCGCTCTCGGGGCAGCCCGTCAGGAGCGCAACCAGCGAGGTGACCACGAGGAGAGAAGTGAAGCGCATGGCTTGTTCATAGCGGAATTCCTGGCCCCGAGGAACGGACGTGCACCACGTGCGAGCCCGCCAGGAGATCATGCACCGCACGCTTCTCGGGATGGATGGCCGCGAGCCCGAGGCATGCGGCATAGAGGAGCGACAGCGCGCCGTTGCCTACCGCGAACGCGGTGATCAGCGCCTTCATCTCGCCGACCTGCGACGTGGTGCCGACGATCGCGAACAGATCGTGCTGGCCCTTCGTCGTCAGCACCACGCCCGCCACCAGCAGCGGTAACCACGCCGAGAACGTGACCCGCGCGAGCGCACGCCAGAGGCCCAGCGGCTTGCCCGACAGCCGCTCGGCGCGGATGCGCAGGAGGTACTTGCCCAGCGTCTGCCCGCGCCACGCCTGGAGCGCCACGATCACCGCGAAGCTGCCGATCAGCCCGTAGGGCCCGGTGATGCCCACCAGCGCAGCGCACAGCCCGAGATCGATCGCCGCCGCCGCGCCGCGGATCGAGAAGCCCGCGGGTTCGACGACGCCTGGGGCCGAGGCCTCGAGCGCGGCGATGAGCTCGTCGTACGAGGCGTGGCGTTCGGCGGCCTCCTTCGCCATGAGCCGCGCGACGACGCGCGCGAGCGCGGGCGTGACCTCGCGGGCCTTCACCCGCAGATCGGGGATCGGCGCGGTGAAGTGCTTCGCGAGCAGCTCGATGTGGTTCGCGCCGTCGTACGGCGGGACGCCGGCGATGAGATGAAAGAACGTGCAGCCGAGCGCGTACATGTCCGCCCGGTGATCGACCTTCTCCCCGCGGGTCTGCTCGGGCGCCATGTACATCGGCGTGCCGAGCACCACGCCTTCGCCAGTGAGCGTGCCACCGCTACTCTCGATCGGCCGGGCGAGCCCGAAATCCGCGATCTTCACGTGGCCTGCGGGATCGAGGAGCAAGTTCGACGGCTTGATGTCGCGGTGGATGAAGCCCACGGCCTGCGCGCTGGCGAGCCCGCGCGCCACCTCGATCATGAGACGGCGGCCGCGGTCGGCGTCGAGCCGCTCGCCGCGATCGAGCGTGAGCTCGAGCGGCTCGCCCTGCACGTGCTCCATCGCGAAGTACGCGGCCGGGCCGGCGCGCCCGATGAAGTGGATGGCCACGACGTGGGGCGAAGCGAGCTTCGCCTGGGCGCGCGCCTCGCGGAAGAACCGGTCGAGCGCCAGCGCATCGTCGCGGCGCGGGACAACCACCTTGATGGCGACGCGACGATCGAGCGCGCGATCGTGTGCCAGGTAGACCACGCCCATGCCGCCGCGGCCGATCTCGCGCTCGATGGTGAAGTGATCGAGCTGCGCGCCGCCCTTCATCGCCGCGAACGCGCCGTCGGTCGCGGGGCCGGAGCGCACCGGCTCGCCGCTCTCGATCACCGACTCCACGGTCTGCGAGACGCCGAGCGTCTCGGTGGAGTCGTCCGCCGTCGGGATCAGCGGTGCCACGGAAGGGCGTGATGAAGCATCACCCACGCGCCTACCCCGGCGCACGCGACAATGAGGATCAGCGAGAGGATCACGATGCGACGCGACGAGCGTCGCACGCGCAGCGAGGCCGGCCCCGGCGCCACCGGTACGGGCGGCATCCGGTTCAGGGCGGGACCGGTCGGACGATCGAGCGACGCATCGTAGGGGCGCGGCACCAGCCCCGAGGGACCGGTCGGACGATCGAGCGACGCATCGTACTGCGGGTGCAGGCCGCTACTCGCGAGCGTGGGATGCGAGCCGCTCCCCATGTTGCTCGCGAACGTGGGCGGCGCCGTCGGACCGATGGGGCCGGTGGGCGACGTGAGCGTCGCCGAATGACGACCGGGCTGGAGCCGCGGCGCGCCGATCATCTGCTGCGTCTCCTGCGGCAGCGCGAGCGGCTGCCTCGCGAGCGCCTCGGCGATCGCCTGCGCATGCTGCGACGCTGCCTGCTGCAGCGCCCCCGAGCCACGCGTCCCCGTCCCGGTGAGGCGCTCGGTGGTCGGCACGGGCGACATCGGCCCGCCGCTCGAGATCGGCAGATCCTCGAGCTGGATGGTGACGGGCGCCGCCTCCTCGATCGTAGGATCGCTCCGCGACGCCGCCGCGACGTACTGCAACGTCGGCCCCGACGAAGGGATGGGCAGCCCGAGCCCCGAGGGACGCGGCCCCGACTCCGGGGTGCGCGGCGCCGCCCGACGCAGCGACGCAGGCGTGGCGGCGGGCATCGTCAGGCTGTCGGAGACGTACCGGTCCGATTCCCGCCGCGGCGCCCGCGCCGCCCGCAGCGCGCGTTGCATCTCGCGGGCGCTCTCCCAGCGATCCTTCTTGTCGAGCTCGAGCGCCCGGTCGATGACCACCGCGATCGACGCCGGGACCGCGGGCACGAGCGCCCGGATCGAGCGTGCTCGCTTGGTCGCGCTCGCGATCAGCTGCTCGTGCAGATTGACTGCATCATGCACGTACTGACCGGTGATGGCGGTGAAGAGCGTGGCGCCGAGCGCCCAGACGTCGGAGAGGGCGTCGACGTCATCGCGCTTGCCCTGGGCTTGCTCGGGGGCCATGAACTCGGGCGTCCCGATGGTTATGCCGGTCTTCGTGGCCTCGGCCTGCATGGCCTTCATGCGCGCGAGCCCGAAGTCGAGCAGCTTCACCTGCGCGTCCAGCGTGATGAACACGTTGTCGGGCTTCACGTCGCGATGGACGATGCCCTTCTCGTGCGCGGCGGCGAGCACGTCGAGCGCAGCGTCGCCGACGTCGAGCGCCTCCTCGACGCTGATCTTTCCGCCGGTGCGCGCCCGGCGCGCCTCGACGGTCTCGCCCTCGAGCAGCTCGAGCACGAGGAACGCGCAGCCGTCCTCGGTGACGCCGTCGTCCTCGACGTGCGCGACGCCCGCGTGCCCCACGGCGTTCGCGACATAGCCCTCACGGAGGAATCG
>JAYTBL010000306.1:0-4680 GCA_043736975.1 Polyangiaceae bacterium | reverse complement strand
CGACCACCACGTTTCTGCGCGGTTCTCGCGTGATCGCACGCGCGCACGCCGCTTGCTCGGGTGCCGGCCGAGGTGAATCTTGAACACGTCCAAAGCATCGTTTGCGGCCATCGCGCTCCTCCTCTCCGCCGTCGCGGTCGGGTGCAGCAGGTCGACGCCTTCACGAAGGCGGTCTTCGCGCACGACGTCCCGACGCTCTCCAGGATCGTCTCGAGCGAGATCCACGCGCGCGCGCGCAGCGCGGCATGAAGATCGAGAGCGAGCCTGGTCAGCGCGCCGCAGACCACGCGGAGCATGACCTGCGTCGATCACTGCGGCTGGTGGTCGGGCACGGGCTTCCAGGTGGGCGAACGGGTCAAGTACTGCAACTGGAACTCGTGGGGCGACAACGTGGTCATCAACCTCCTCGACTCCGGCGGCTTCCACTGCAACGACGGCTGCTGATGCCGTCACGTGGTGCTGCTCGACTTCGCGGACGGGACGCACGGCGTCACCGCGGGCGAGGAGGACGACGCCACGCGCGACGGCTCCCAGCTCTGCGGCACGCCGGCGTTCGCGCGCTGGGAGGCGCCGCGCGCCTGCGCGAACGGGGACCGCGACGCCTGCCGCGACGCCGTGCTGCGCGAGGTGCAACGGCGGTTCGAGGCCTACGACGTCGACTTCACGCTCACGCGGCCCGAGGCGCCCGCGCGCTACACGACCCTGGTGATCGCGCCGCCCGACGCCGCGTGCACGTTCGGTCAGCGGGGGTGGCGTTCGCGGATTGCGGCAACGCGAATCCGGCGAGCCTCGGGATGGTGTTCGACCGCCATGGGGATGCATGCCACGCTCCTGCGCAACCTCGGAGCCCGCTCGCGCGTAGAGCATGAGCCACCTCGGCCGTGAACCCACGGCCACGCCGCGCCCCGCGTGCGCCCCCAGCACGGCGTTTCCGGCGCCTGGAAAGTGGCACGCGAGCTGCTAAGACGAGGTGGATCGGGGCGGGCGAGGAAGATCAGGCCCGTGCTCGACGTATTGGAACCCAGCCGCTAATTGCCACTCCCGCATGCCCCGCGCTAAGGTCCGACCCGCCGTGAACCTCCGCAAGCTATCGCTCTCCGTCGCTGGCGCCGCGCTCACCGTGGCGGCGCTCCCGTCCGTCGCGCACGCCGACCCGAAGTTCGGCGCGAACGATATCCGCACGCTCTTCGCGATCAAGAAGAGCGAGAACAAGAACGAGGTCCACTACGGGATCCGTCTCGACGCGAGCTGCGTACCGGTCGGCGACGAGCCCATCTACGCCTACTGGCGCGACTACGAGAAGGGCCCGTACGTCTACAACGACCTCACGATGTTCGAGAAGAGCGCGTACGGCATCAAGGGCCAGTGGATCAAGAAGCGGTCGGCCGAGGAGAGCAAGGTGCTCATGAGCCTCAAGGCCACGCCCGATCGCGGCATCCTCGTCACCGTCTCGAAGAAGGACGGCAAGTGCGTCGCGGAGTCGCTCGCGACCATCAACAAGGAGCCGGCGCTCCTCGAGCAGGTCTTCGTGCACATCGCGGGCTTCCTGAGCGTCGATTGGATAGAGCTGCGCGGCAAGGTGCTCGGCAAGCCGAGCGTCGAGCGCGTCAGCAAGAAGTAGTCAGGGGCGCGGCCCGGGGCGCGGCTCACCGCCGGTCCGCGGCGGGGGCGGAGGAGGGAGGACGAAGATCGGACCGCCAAGCTTCGTGAGCCCGACGAAGATGATCTCCTGCAGGTTGGGCTCGAGCAGCTCGCGCGCCGCGTTCAGTACCAGCGTGCATGCCGAGTCGCCTTCGGCCGGCCGACGAGCGGCGGCGACTTGTTCGGATCCTCCTCTGAGATGCCTTGCGAGATGGCGTTGACGAGGCACGCGTAAAAGCTTCCCTCGGCGAGCGGTCCGACGCGGAGGAGGACCCGCTCGGCGGCCGCGAGCTTCTCGTAGAGGAGCGGCGACGACGTGGAGCGCGCGGCGGGCGCGCGCTCGGTCTCAGGGGCGGAGCAGGCCAGGAGCATCGCCGCCGAGGCGGCAAACGTGGCGAGGGGGAGACGGGTTCGCATGTCGACCGTCGAGCAAACACCGGGCCGCGCCACTATTTCCGGCGATCGCCGCTTGATGGGAAGCGGCTTGCCCCGCGATCTGCTTCGTCTCGGTGATCACCGGCGCGCTCGCGACCCGCGCGCCGACCTTCGCAAACGCGGCGGCGAGGTGCGGTGACTTCCGGTGCGCGTCCGCGGCGGCCTGATCCGCGTAGACCTCGAAGAAGTAGAAGTGGCCAGGGTGCTTCGGGTCCTCGTGCCGCCGGTACTCCAGGTTGCCCGGCTCGGCGCGCGTCGCGGCGACGAGCTCGACGAGCGCGGCGCGAACCGTATCGACCTCCCCGGGCTGCGAAACGACGGTCGCGAAGACATGAACTTCGGCGCTGTTGCTCATGGGTTCATCGTAACACCGGCCCTCACAGCTCGTCCGCCAGGCGCCTCGCCTCCTCCAGGCGCGCCCGCGCGTCGAGGAGCTGCTGCTTCTGGGCGTTCGTCTCGTCGATGACCTCCTTGGGCGCGCGCTCCACGAAGTTCTTCGAGGACATCTTCTTCTCGATCATCGCGAGGTCTTTTTCGATGCTCTTCAGCTCGCGCTCGATCCGCGCCAGCTCGCCCTCCTTCGTGACGTGGCCCTTCAGGCCCACGTGCACCTCGATCGGGCCGAGCGCGGTCGGGACCACGCCGATCGCCGCGCCTGCCGTGCGCGGCCCGCCGGTCTTCTCGACCACCGGCGCCTTGCTGCCGACCAGGAAGGAGAGCGCCTGCAGGCGCTCGGTCAGGAACGCGCGCGCCTCGTCGCCGTCGGCGCGGAGCGTGAGCTCGAGATCGACCGCGCGCTTGATGTCGTGCTCGGCGCGGATGGTCCGCACCGCCGAGACCACTGCCTTGAACACGTCCATCTCGCGCAGCACCTTCGGGTCCGCCGCCGCGTCGGCCGCGGTGGGGAAGGGTCCGAACGCGATCGACGAGCGCCGCCCCGCGGGTCGCGGCGCGCGCTGCCACAGCTCCTCGGTGAGGTACGGCATCAGCGGGTGGAGAAGCCGGTACGAGGTCTCGAGCACGTGCGCGAGCACCACGCGCGTCTCGGTGGCCTCCTCGCTCTGCAGCGCCGGGCCTTCGCTACCGTCTTCCATGCGCGCACCGCGCAGGACCGGCTTCGTGACCTCGAGGAACCAGTCGCAGAAGTCGTTCCAGAAGAAGCGGTACGTCTCGTTCGCCGCCTCGTCGATGCGGAAGGCCGCGTAGCCCTCGTTGCAGACCGCGATGGCCTGCCCGAGCTGCGCGATGATCCACCGGTTGAAGAAGCCCTTGGGCGCGGGCGCCTTGCCGGTGAGCGCTGCGGAATCGATGCCCTCGATGTGCCCGAACACCAGGCGGCTCGCGTTCCACACCTTGTTCGCGAAGTGGCGATAGCCCTCGATGCGCTTCGGCGCGAGCGCGATGCGCTTGTTGGATGGCGAGAACGTGGAGAGCGTGAACCGCAGCGCATCGGCCCCGAACGCGGGGAAGCCGGTGCCCATGGTGGCGGCCGAGGGATAGGCCTTCTTGAACTTCGCCATCGCCTCCTGCTCGGGCGCGCCGGGCAGGGTCTTCTTCACCATGTCGGCGAAGGTCGTTCCATAGATGAGGTCGAGGGGATCGATGACGTTCCCCTTCACCTTGCTCATCTTGTCGCCGGTCTCGTCGACCACCATGCCGTGCAGGAGCACGCGCTTGAACGGCACGTCCTTCATGAAGTAGAGGCCGAACATCATCATCCGTGCGACCCAGAAGAAGAGGATGTCGTAGCCAGTCTCGAGATCGCTCGCGGGGTAGAACTTCTTCAGCGCCGCCGTCTCGTTCGGCCAGCCGAGCGTGGAGAACGGCCAGAGCCCGCTCGAGAACCAGGTGTCGAGCACGTCGGGATCCTGGTGCCAGCCCTCGCCGCACTCCGCGGGGCGCTCGCGCGCCACCTTGATCTCGCCGTTCGGCCCGTGCCACGCCGGGATCTGATGACCCCACCAGAGCTGCCGCGAGATGCACCAGTCCTGGATGTTGAGGAGGAAGTGCTCGTAGGTCTTCTGCCACTCCTCGGGGATGATCTGGGTGCGGCCGTCGCGCACCGCCTTCACCGCCTCATCGGCCATGTCCTTCATGCTCGTGAACCACTGCGTCGAGATCATCGGCTCGACCACGCCGCCCGAGCGCTGGCACTTCGGCAGCGTGAGCACGTGGGGCTTGCTCCCGCGGGCGAGGCCCTTCTCGTCGAGCGCCTTCTTCACCGCGGTGCGCGCGCGCTTGCGATCGAGGCCGGCGAACGGGCCGCCGTTGTCGTTCATCGTGCCGTCGAGGTTGAAGATGTTGATCTCCTCGAGCTGGTGGCGCTTGCCGGTCGCGAAGTCGTTGAAGTCGTGCGCGGGCGTGACCTTCACGGCGCCGGTGCCGAACTTGGGATCGACGAGGACGGCGTCGGTGATCACTGGCACGCGGCGCGAGACGAAGGGATGCACCAGCATCTTGCCGTGGAGGTGCGTGTAGCGCGGATCGTCGGGGTGTACCGCGACGGCGGTGTCGCCGAGCATCGTCTCGGGGCGCGTGGTGGCGACCACCAGGAATTCCTCGCTGCCCTCGACCTGGTAGGCGAACTGGAAGAGCTCGCCGTTC
>JAYTBL010000305.1:0-4681 GCA_043736975.1 Polyangiaceae bacterium | reverse complement strand
TGCGCGCTTCGATGCCGTGGTGCTGTGCCTCGGCGCGCGCGTGCCTCGCGATCTCCCGGTCCCGGGCCGCGATCTCGAGGGCGTGCACTTCGCGATGGATTTCCTGGTGCAGCAGAACGCGCGCGTCGCCGGTGACCTGGTGCCGGAGGCGGGCGCGCTGCTCGCGACGGGCAAGCACGTGGTGGTGATCGGCGGCGGCGATACCGGCTCGGACTGCGTGGGCACGTCGAACCGTCATGAGGCGGCGAGCGTCTCGCAGCTGGAGCTGATGCCGAAGCCGCCGCTGGTGCGCATGCCCGAGAACCCGTGGCCGGCGTGGCCGCTGGTGCTGCGCACGTCGTCGTCGCAGGAGGAGGGGTGCGCGCGGGACTTCGCGATCATGACCAAGCGCTTCGTGGCCGATGCGTCGGGCACGCGCGTGGCGAAGCTCGAGGTCGTGAACGTGGAGCTCAGCGGCGGCGCGCCGCGGGAGATGGCGGGCACCGAGCGCGAGATCCCGTGCGACCTGGCGCTCCTCGCGATGGGCTTCACCGGCCCGGAGCGCGTGGGCATCGTGGAGCAGCTGGGCCTGCCACTGGACGCGCGCGGCAACGTGGTGACGACGGCGACGGGCGCGACCTCGCTCCCCAGGGTCTTCGCCGCCGGCGACGTCTCCCGCGGTCAATCGCTGGTGGTGTGGGCGATCGCCGATGGCCGCCGCGTGGCCGCGGGCGTCGACGCGCAGCTGCGAGCCTCCGCGTTCCGCGCCACGGGGTGACCGCCGGCCCGCGAGCATCGCTGCTTGACGCACTCGGCGTCACGGGCGAGGAGTACGCATGCGACGGATTCTCGTGACCGGCGGCAACAAGGGGATCGGGCTGGCCATCGTCGAAGCGATCCTCGACCAGCACGAGGATACGTTCGTGTATCTGGGCTCCCGCGACCGCGCGCGCGGACAGGCGGCCGCGGCGGGGCTGGTGAAGGAGCACGCGGCCTGGACGGATCGCCTCGCGGTGGTCCCCCTCGACGTGGCGTCCGATCGCTCGGTCGCGGCGGCGGCCGCGCAGATCGACGGGCTGTACGGCATCGTCAACAACGCGGGCATCAATAGCCCCGAGCTCGCGGTGGCGCTCGAGACGAACATGACGGGGGTCCAGCGCGTGTGCGAGGCGCTGCTCCCGCGTCTCGACGCGACCATGGGCCGGATCGTCAACGTCACCTCCGCCGCAGGGCCGATCTTCGTCGCCACCTGCAGCCCCGAGCGACAGCGCTTCTTCCTGGATGCGGCGCTGCCCTGGCCGCAGCTGAAGGCCTTCGTCGACGACTGCATCGCGCGAGCGGGAGATGCGGCCGCGCTGCGCGAGATGGGCCTCGCCGAGGCCGAGCCCTACGGCCTTTCGAAGGCCTGCGCGAACTCGTTCACCATGATCCTGGCGCGCGAGCACGCGCAGCTGAGGATCAACGCCTGCACGCCTGGCTTCATCGACACCGATCTCACGCGCGTGTACTTTGCCTCGAGCGGCAAGTCGGCCGCCGAGCTCGGCATGAAGACGCCGGCGGAGGGCGCGAAGGCGCCGCTGCACATGCTCTTCGGAGAGCTCGAAGGCAACGGCCGCTTCTACGGGAGCGACGCGCTGCGCAGCCCGCTCGACCGCTACCGCGCGCCCGGCTCGCCGCCCTTCGCTGGCGCCTGATCAGGCCCAGACGAACTGGCTCATCTCGGCGGTCGGAAGCCGGCGGTCGAAGGCGAAGCTGTAGCGCTGCGCGGGCGTGGGCCGAGGGCCGAGGGCCGGGCGCGGGGCTGGTAGGCTCGGCCTCGGGGTGCTTCGGAGGCTTCGGAGAGGAGCTCGTCGTCGCGTCGTTCATGGTGAACACGTCTTTTCACCCCTCGTGCCAGGGCGCGTGGCGCGAGGATTCATCGGCAATTTTGGGATTTTGGTGACCCCGATCTGCCCGCGTTACCGACGCCCTGTCGTGACCCTGACAGGCCTAGACGCCCATCCTCGCCGTCGACCTCATTCGCTTGCCGCGTCGGCTTCGCACGCGCCACTGCCCACGAACTGCACGACCCGCGCGGTCGTGACGGTCTGGGGGGGAGGGGTTCCGTCTTCGATCCTCACGACCGCCTGCACCGTGACCGCGCCCTCGAGGTCGGAGCGGATCGCGATGACGTCGCCTTCGTCGAGGGCCGCGCTGCACCACGGCGCGCAGGCGACGGACAGCACCCGGAACGAAGCCGCGTCGTGCTCGGCGACGCGGACGTCGACTTTCAGCTTCGCGGTGGCGCCGACCGGTGCGCACGACGCGCCGCGAAGGTGAGCTGCGCGGAGCGACACAGCCTCGCTGCCCCCGTGAACGTCGCGGGTGCACGCGAGCATCAGAAGTCCCAACCCGAGGAGAGGTGCGTGGCGCAGGGTCACGAATCAAGCGTGCGCACTTCCCTGCTCGCCGCCAAATGACATGACCTGACGCGGGACACTCGAAGGCCCGCGTCACGCCGGAGCGCCGCGGGTCTTCGATGATTTTGGAAGCAGAGGCTCAGGCGTGCGCGCGGCCGCGACTGGCAAAGCCCATCACCGCCAGGACCGCCAGCGCGCCGAGGACGCTGCCGATGATGCCCGACGTGTTGAGATCGAGGACCGAGGCTCCGGTGAGGAGGCTTCCCACGAAGCCGCCCACGAAAGAGCCGGCGATGCCCAGCAGGCCGGTCATCACGATGCCCATCGACTGGCGACCGGGCATGATCGCCCGCGCGAGGAAGCCAGCGACGATACCGAACAGGAGGAACAGGAGGATCGACATGAGCTCGGTGCGTGCAAGCGACGAACCATCGGCGTGGATCACGCTTTAGGCCAGCAAAAACAGGCATACCGGGCGCGCACGGATGTGCGCAGGGGCGCGCGTGTGGCAAGCTGCGCCGACATGCACTCCTCGCTTCTCCGAACGGGCCTCTCCGCGTGCTTGCTCCTGGTCGTCGCTTGCTCGGGGTCCTCGTCGAGCTCCGGCGACGGCGGCACGAGCGGGAGCAGCGGGAGCAGCGGGAGCAGCGGGACGTCGCCGGCGCGCGCGCAGGTCGTCGTGAGCGCGAAGCTCGCGAAGGGGACGAGCACCGAGGCCGAGTGTCCCGACGACGGCAAGGCGCTGGCGATCGGCACCTTCCAGCCGCCCGCGCCGGTCGCGGATGGCGCCTCGGCGAACGGCGGTCAGGTGGCGCTGAGCTGTCGCGTGGCGACGAGCGGTGGGGGCTTCGATGCCAACGCCAACGTGCAGCTCACGGGAAGCAGCCCGGGAGCGCTCCTCTTCAACGGCTCTCCGAGCGCGTCGGGCACGTCGACCAGCGGCTCGCTCTCGTTGACGGTTCAGGGATTGACCTACGCGTCGAGCAGCTGCGTGCTCACCGTGGACTCGACGTCGGGCCAGGGGATCGCCTCGGGCCGCTACTGGTTGAACGTGAAGTGCGCGAGCGCGACGGAGCAGGCGACGAAGCACGTTTGCGATATCCAGGCCCAGCTCCGCGTCGAGAACTGCGCGCAGGAGTGAGCCCAAGTTGGCGAACGAACCGGGGCCGGCCCGCTATACTCGAGGTATGGGGCGCCGCGTCGGTCTGCTGCTCGCGAGCACGTCGCTCGTCCTCGCGGCATGCAATGCGCTCACGGGCGCGGCGGACCTCGGGGTGTGCGCGTCGTGCGGAGACGACGCGGCGATCGTGACCGAGGCCAGCGTCGACGCCCTCTTCGCGCCTCCCGTCGACGCCGCCACCGACGCAAACGCACCCGTCGATGCCGCGGCCGATGCTGTCGTCGACGCGCCTCCCGATGCCCTCGTCGGCTGCCGAGGACAGATCGATTGCGAGCGCACGGTCTTCGTCTCGAGCACCGAGGTCACGGGTAACCTGGGCGGGCTGGCCGGCGCGGACGCGAGGTGTCAGGCCCTCGCGAATGCGAGCAAGGAGCCGCGCGTGAAGGGGCGAGCGTTCCTCGCCTGGCTCAGCACGTCGCCCTCGTCTCCGGCGACCCGCTTCGTCCGCGGAACGAGACCCTACGTGCGGGTCGACGGGGTGAGCATCGCGAACCTGTGGAGCGAGCTGGTCAGCGGCGGGCTGCGAGGCGGCATCTCGCTCGACGAGACCGGGGTCCCGCGCAGCGGCGCTGCGTGGACCGCGACGAGCAGCCAGAACGCGGTCTTCCAGGGCTCGTCGTGCGCCGACTGGACGTCGGCGGGCTTCCTGGAGAGAGGCGGTACCGGAAACGTCGGCGGCAGCGGCAACGGCTGGAGCGGTGGGGGCGACCAGCCATGCGTGCAGGTCGCGCGGCTCTACTGCTTCGAGAAGTAGGAGCGCTGCTCAGAAGACGCCCATCGCCTTCGCGATGTCGAACGTGATCCAGCCGGCGAGCTTGCCTTTGACGGTCAGCGTGGCGGGGGCCACGGTGTCGTCCTCGTTCTTGGGGCAGAACACGGCGACGGTGCCGACCTCTTTCTTGCTGGCATCGACGAAGCGGAGGGTCATGATGGGCGCGCACCTCGGGACCTCGGAGGCGGCGCGCGTGGCGGGCTGGGCGTCGAGGTCGAGGCCCTTCTTGAAGGTGGCCGCGGGCTGGGTCTCGCCAGCGCCCGCGGTGTTGCCGACCACCACGTTCGTCGCGGGCAGGAGGAGATCGCCGACCGCCGCTTTGCCCGCGAAGGCAGCGCGCAGCGCCGGCTC
>JAYTBL010000304.1:0-21846 GCA_043736975.1 Polyangiaceae bacterium | reverse complement strand
CACGGCGGGCACGCTGGCCGGCGTCTGCCCTCGTCCCTACTCCGAGGATCCGTCGATCGACGCGAAGGTCTGGGAGCTCCTCCACGTCGCGCACGTGTTCGAGCGCGCCGCGGAGTTCGACCTGATCCACAACCAGGCAGACTTCGTTCCCCTCGCCTTCTCGCGATTCGTCACGACGCCGGTCGTGACCACGATCCATGGCTTTTCGTCGGAGCGGATCGTGCCCGTCTTTCAGCGCTACCAGGACCACGTCTCCTACGTGGCGATCAGCGACGCCGATCGCCACGCCGACCTGCGCTACGCCGCCACCATCCACCACGGCCTCGCGCTAGGCGACTTCCCGTTCGACGCCGCGGGCAGCGAGGACCTCCTTTTCTTCGGGCGCATCCATCCCGACAAGGGCGCGGCCGAGGCCATCGACGTCGCGCAGCGCGTGGGCCGGCGGCTCGTGATGGCCGGGATCGTCCAGGATCAGGGCTACTACGAGCGCGAGGTGGCCCCCGCCGTCGACGGCGCGAAGGTCGTGTACGGCGGGCCCGTCGGCGGCGCCGAGCGCACCAGGCTCCTGGGGTCGGCGCGCGCGCTGCTGCATCTCATCAACTTCGACGAGCCGTTCGGGCTCTCGGTCATCGAGGCGCTCGCCTGCGGCACGCCGGTGATCGCGCGCAATCGCGGCTCGATGCGCGAGCTCGTCGACCACGGTGTGACCGGCTTCCTGGTCGACGATCAGGCGGGCGCGGTCGCTGCGATCGCGCGCCTCGGTGAGATCGATCGGAATGCTTGCCGCGCCGCGGTGGCGGCGCGATTCACCGTCGATCACATGGCCGACCGCTACCTCGCGCTGTATCGCGCGCTCATCGGTTGAACTTGCCCTCGGCAGCCTGCGGGCGCATGTTACGTGCCAGTTGACGAGGTCCATCCACACCATCGCGATGCTCGGCAATCACCTGCCGCGGCACTGCGGCATCGCGACGTTCACCACCGACCTCATCGACGCCATCGAGCGCGAGATGCCGGAGCTGGATTGCTTCGTCCTCGCGATGAACGACGTCGGGGCCAAGCACGCGTATCCGCCGCGCGTGCGGTTCGAGATCCCCGAGGGCGACGTGGCCGCCTACCGGCGCGCCGCGGACTTCCTCAACGTGAGCGCCGCGGATGTGGTCTCCGTGCAGCACGAGTACGGCATCTTTGGACCGAACGCGGGCGGGCACGTGCTCGACCTGCTGCGCGACCTGCGCACGCCCATCGTGACCACGTTGCACACCATCCTCGCCGCGCCCAACGGCGTGCAGCGCGCGGTCATGGACTCGCTGGTCGGGATGTCGGAGCGAATCGTGGTGATGAGCACCGACGGCAAGGATCTCCTGCAGTCGGTCCACGGGGTGGATGGCGCAAAGATCGACGTGATCCCTCACGGCATCCCGACCGCGCCCGATCGCGGGAGCAAGAACCGGCTGGGCGTCGAGGGCAACTCGGTGATTCTCACGTTCGGCCTCCTCTCGCCGGACAAGGGCATCGAATACGTGATCGACGCGATGCCCGCGATCCTCGCGAAGCACCCGAACACCGTCTACATCGTGCTCGGCGCGACCCACCCTCACGTCAAGCAGCAGCACGGCGAGGCCTACCGCCAAATGCTGCAGACGCGCGCCGAGCGGCTCGGCGTCGACGCCAGCGTCATCTTCCACAACCGCTTCGTGACCCACGAGGAGCTCGTCGAGTTCCTGGGCGCCGCGGATCTCTACGCGACGCCGTATCTGAAGGAGGAGCAGAGCACCTCCGGCACGCTCGCCTACGCGGTTGGCTGCGGAAAGGCGGTCATCTCGACTCCCTACCGGTACGCGCGCGAGCTGCTGGCCGAGGATCGCGGCATCCTCGTTCCGTGGCGTGACGGCGACGCCATCGCGGGCGAGGTCATCGGGCTGCTCGACGATCCGCGGAAGCGCCGCGACCTGCAGCTGCGCGCCGCGACCTTCGGGCGATCGATGGGCTGGCCGATCGTGGCCCGGCGCTACGTGGAGTGCTTCGAGCAAGCGCGCACTTCGCACGCGGAGCGCATGCGCGCCGGGCTCGCTGCGCGGAAGATCGCCAAGCGCCGGCCCGAGCTGCCGGAGCTCGACCTCGCCCACGTGCGCCAGCTCACCGACGACACCGGGATGCTGCAACACGCGACCTTCGACATCCCTCGCTACACCGATGGCTATTGCCTCGACGACAACGCCCGAGCGCTCATCCTCATGACCCACCTCGAGGAGGCCGGCACCGAGGTTCCCCAGGTGATCCGCTCGCTCTCGACGCGCTATCTGGCATTCGTGAATCACGCCTTCGCCGAGGAGCGCGGGCGATTCCACAATTTCCTCACCTACGCCCGCCACTGGCACGACGAGCCGGGCTCGGAGGACAGCCAAGGCCGCGCGCTGTGGGCGCTGGGGACGGTCGTGGGCCGCTCCGCCGATCCCGGACGCCGCGGCTCGTGCACGCGCCTCTTCAACGCCGCGCTCCCCGCCATCGCTGCGCTCGACAGCCCGCGTGCGTGGGCCTACGCGCTGCTCGGCATCGACGAGTACCTGCGGGCCTTCGCTGGGGACAGCGCCATCGAAGCGATGCGACCACGGCTCGCGGCGAAGCTGATGGTCCGCTTCCAGGAGTCGCAGAGCTCGGGCTGGCAATGGTTCGAGGATCGTCTCACGTACTGCAACGCGCGCCTGCCGCAGGCGCTGCTCGTCTCCGCGGTGGGCATGGGCGATGCCGAGATGGCCACGGTCGCGCTGCGCTCATTCGACTGGCTGGTCAACCAGGATTTCGGCGCGCGCGGCCAGTTCGCGCCGGTCGGCTCGAACGGCTTCCACGTGCGCGGCGCACCGCGGGCGAGCTTCGACCAGCAGCCGGTGGAGGCCTGCGCCATGGTCTCGGCCTGCCTCGTGGCCCACCGGCTCACGGGCCAGGCGCGCTATCTCGAGCTCGCACGCCGCGCCTTCCAGTGGTTCCTCGGTGAGAACCCGCGCGAGGCGCAGGTCTACGACGCGCGCACCGGCGGCTGCCGCGACGGCATCCACGTCGACCGCCTGAACGAGAACCAAGGCGCCGAGTCCACGCTCTCCTTCCTGATGGCGCTCGCGGAGATGCGCGCCGCCGACCGCATCGCAGCGCAGCTCGGGCCTGCTCCGCTCAGCTCGCCGGGCCTTTGAGCGGGCATCGGCGTCACCCTGGCGCGATGCCGCAGATCGGCCTAGAAAAGAGCTAGATGGACGGCCCGACCGCGCAGCAGATTGATCTCTTTCGAGCCGTCGAGGACATCCACGAGCTGACCGCGGCGCTCGTGGTCCTGCTCACCGATCGCGACGGGGTGGCGATCGCCGTGGCCGGTGACGAGGATGACATCCCGCCTTCCCTGCGCGCGGTGCTGGGCGGCGAGAACCTGGCGCGCGCCGGGAGCGTGCGCGCGCTCCTCGAGCCGGTCGGCGAAAGGCTCTCGCTCTGCCCGCTGAACTTCTCGATCCTCCCCGTCGCCGATGCGCACCTGTTGACCATCGCTTTCGACGTCGAGGCGAGCTTCGACACCGTGCAGACAGTGGGCCGCGAGGGCGCCGCGATTCTCACGGAGATCCTCCGCGCGTCGTAGCGGCTCGGGGCGTCGATTCCAGGCAACTCCAAGGTAGAGCGGCCGAGCGGGCCGTCATGGCGCAGGAAAACCGGGCGGATGATCTCGTGGTTCGCCTCATCGATGGGCGCAGCGAACAGGGCATGCTGGTGCTGGAGCGCGGAGCGGCGCAGCGGCCGCTGGTGGTGGGCCGCGAGGGCGCTTGGACGGTGGAGGCGGGACACGTCGCCGCGGCCCATGTGGTCCTGGCGTTCAACGGGTCCGAGCTCTACCTCTGCGCGGTTCGCGGGGAGCGCGCGCTGCTCGACGGCAAGCCCCTCGGCCGCCGCTGGACGCTGGCCAACGTCCCCGCCGAGCTCCGCTTCGGCAGCGCGCGCCTCGTCATCCGCACCCGCTCCGGCGACGAGCAGACCGTGGCGGCGCTCCCCGAGCCCAAGCTGACGCTCCGGGTCGAGGAGCCCACCACCATCGACGAGCTCCGCCTCGCCGAGGCTCTGCGGCTCTCGATGGAGGACGCGCGGATGCCGGCCACCGCCGAGATCGACGTCCCCGTCGCGCCCCAGCGCCGCCCGCGCGTCCCGACGCCGACGCCCCCCGCGCGGCGCCCCGCCATTCGCCCCATCGTCGTGCGGATCTCGCACCTCCTGCGTGGTCTCGACTCTCGCTCGGAGTGAGGTTCCCGAGCGAGCCGGATCCGGAGGCTCCCCTGCGTCGATCGACGCCGGTCGCGTCGCGCTCTGCTGCGCCCTGACAACGACTTGCGCCACGTCGGCGCAGCGCCGTCGCGCCGGGCAGGCGCGCTCCGCCGTGTCACTCGGTGCGCCGCGCCTCTCTCGATTCGGCGACTTTGCAGGTCAGGCCTGAACGAGGGTGAGCTAGCGGCCGTTCCTCGGGATTGTCTCGCGTCCCGACCGCGCGACCAGGAGTGAGTGCCCCGGATGCCGCAAACGGTTCAGGCGATGCCCGCGATCGCGAGCGAGCTCGATGTTCGTCACGGCGGCTCGGTATCGACCAACCCGGAGAGGGCGGCGCGCGAGCTGTTCGAGAGCGTCGGGGGCGAGGGCCGGGAGCTGGTGCTCTTCTTCTGTTCGCCCGCCTACGACCTCGACCGCCTGGGGCGCGAGATCGCGAGGCTCTTCGGCGACGCGAGGGTGATCGGCTGTACGACGGCGGGCGAGATCGGCGCTCACGGTTACTGCGCGCAATCGATCTCGGGCGTGAGCATCACCGGTGCCGACTTCGTGGCCCGCACCGTACGTATCGACAAGCTCGCGTCCTTCGAGATCGCGACCGGCGAGGCGGCTGCGCGCTCGGCCATGGCGCTGGTGGCCGAGTCCGGCGTCTCCGCGACCGAGCGCTGCTTCGGGCTCATCATGGCTGACGGCCTCAGCATGCAGGAGGAGGCGCTGGTCAGCTCGCTCTACGGCGAGCTGGGCGGAGGCTGCCCCCTGGTCGGTGGCTCCGCCGGCGACGAGACGCGCTTCGGCAAGACGTTCGTCTTCCACGAAGGCGCCTTCCACGCCGACGCCGCGCTCTTCACCCTCGTCCATTGTGACGCCCCGTTCGACGTGTTCAAGACCGAGCACTTCGTGGCCACCAGCGAGAAGCTCGTGGTCACCGCCGCCGATCCGGCGCGCCGCATCGTGAGCGAGATCAACGGAGAGCCTGCGGCTCGCGAGTTCGCGCGCGTGCTGGGGCTACCGATCGACGCCTTGACCCCGATGGCCTTCGCGACGCATCCCGTCGTGGTGCGCGTGGCCGGTGACACATACGTGCGGTCGATCCAGAAGGTCAACGACGACGAGAGCCTCACCTTCTTCTGCGCCATCGACGACGGCATCGTGTTGACCGTCGCCAAGAGCGTCGACATGCTCCAGAACCTGAGCGCCGCCTTCGACGGCGTCCGCAGGCGCATCGGTCGGCCCGCGGTCACGCTCGGCTTTGACTGCATCCTGCGCCGGCTGGAGGCGGAGCGGACCGACCAGAAGGCGCAGGTCGCCGAGATCTACGCGGCCAACGGCGTCACCGGCTTCGCCACCTACGGCGAGCAATTCAACGGCATGCACGTGAACCAGACGTTCACCGGCGTCGCCATCGGAGCCCGACGCCCGCATGGCTGACGCGACCGTGGCCGAGCTCGAGCTGCGGATCGCCGCGCTCCAGAAGATCAACGCGGCGCTCATCCGCCGCGTCGAGCGCGACATGAATCTGCGCGGAACCGAGTCGTTCACGCTCTTCCATGCCGCGGTCGGCCTCGAGGCGAAGGTCCGCGACCGCACCGCCGCCGTGGAGGTCGCGCTGCAGGAGCTTCAGACCTCCAATCACGAGCTGCTGACCGCCAAGGAGACCGCCGACCACGCGAACCGCGCGAAGTCGGCGTTTCTCGCGAACATGAGCCACGAGATCCGCACGCCGATGAACGGCGTGCTGGGAATGGCGGAGATCCTCCTCGGCACTTCGCTCACCGCGCACCAGACGAAGCTCGTCGAGAACATCCAACGCTCGGCCGACGCCCTGCTCGCCGTCATCAACGACGTGCTCGACTTCTCGAAGGTCGAGGCCGAGCAACTCCACCTCGAGGAGACGGACTTCGACCTCCGCGCGGTCGTCGAGGACACGGTCGAGCTCCTGGCGCGGATCGCGCATGTGAAGGGGCTCGGTCTCGCCTGCTCCTTCGCGCGGGGGACGGTGGTGCAACGCCGCGGGGATCCCCACCGGGTGCGGCAGATCCTCACCAACCTCATCGCCAACGCCATCAAGTTCACGGCGAAGGGGCACGTGATCGTCCGGATCGCCGAGACCGGCGCCGGGGTGAGCGTCGCCGTCGCAGACACCGGCATCGGCGTCGACGAGACCGCAGCGGCACGGCTCTTCGAGCCCTTTACCCAGGCCGACAGCTCCACGACGCGCCAGCACGGAGGCACCGGTCTCGGGCTCGCGATCGTCAAGCGCTTGTGTCGGCTCATGAACGGAGACGTCGCCTTGAGGAGCACGCCGGGGTGCGGAGCGACCTTCACCTGCCGGATCGAGCTCGCGCGGCAGCCCGCGGTCATCGCCGAGGAGACGCCGTGGAGCGCGCAGCCGGCGCGGCGCGCGCTGCTGCTGGTGGAGCCCGGCGCCACCTGCGAAGCGTTGACCGAAGCGCTCGCCGAGCTCGGCCTGACGCCCACCCTCGCCGAGGATCATCGGAGCGCCGCGGCGACCCTCGATGCAGCGGCGGCGCGCGGCGAGCCCTTCGCCGTTTGCTACGTCGATGGGTCCTTCGCCGAGGGCTGCGAGGCGCTCCGGGCAAGCGGTCCGCCGCTGATCGCTCTGCTCCGCGACGCCACCGCAAAGCCGGGCGCCCTCGAGCTGACCGAGCCGGTCCGCCGCGGCCGCCTGATCAGCGTGACGGCGCGCGCCCTCGGCGTGCGTGCGTGCGCCGATGACGCTCCTACGTCGAGGAGAGCGAGCGCCCCCTCTCCGCCGCTGCCCTCGATGAGGGTGCTCCTGGTGGAGGACAACCCGGTCAACCGCGAGGTCGCGGTCGCGATGCTGGAGCGTCTCGGGTGCGTCGTGCAGGTCGCGTGCGACGGAAGCGAGGTCTGCGAGGCCATCGACCGGACCCGGTTCGACCTCGTCTTCATGGATTGCCAGATGCCGGTGATGGACGGCTTCGATACGACGCGCGAGGTGCGGCGCCGGGAGAACGCGCGGGGGACGCGCAGACTCCCCATCGTCGCGCTCACCGCCAATGCCCTCGCCGGAGATCGCGAGATCTGTCTCGCTGCAGGGATGGATGAATTCGTGAGCAAGCCGTTCAAGCTTCGTGATCTTCGCGCGATGCTCGAGCGGTACCAGCCCCGAACCTCGCTGCCGGTGGGTACGTTGAGCCTCTTGCCCGCTCCGCCCGCCTCCGTGGGAGCGGTCGTCGAGGTCATCGATCCTCTGGCGATCGCTGCGATCCGGAGCGTCCAGCGGCCGGGGCGCCCGGACATTCTCCTTGCGGTGGTGACGCTCTACGCGAAGTCGGCGCCGGTGGAGGTCGATGCGCTCGAGCGCGCCCTCTCCGATGGTCGAACGGAGGATGCCGCGCAGATCGCCCACAAGCTGAAGGGCGGCTCGCGTTCCCTGGGGGCGCGCGTGGCCGCCGAGCAATTCGCGGAGATCGAGGCGCACGCCAGGACCGCCGAGCCTACCGCGCTCCTCGCCCGGATCGCGCGACTGCGCGCCGATGTGGGCGCAGCGATCGCGGCATTGAACGCGCTCGTGAACGAGGGGAGACAGGTGCCAAGTGCATGACCGTCACCGTCCGCTGATCCTGGTGGTCGACGATGACCCCATCGTCACCCTCCTCGCCTCCGAGGCCATCGCGTGCGTTGCGATGGACGTGGTCGTCGCCACCACCGGCAGCGAGGCCATCACGCTCTTCGGACAGGTCGCTCCCGACGCCGTGTTCCTCGACGTCTTCATGCCTGATCTCGACGGCTACGCCGTGTGCCGTACGCTCCGAACGCTGCCGACCGGCGTGACCACGCCGATCGTCATGATGACGGCCCGCGACGATGGGCGAGCGATCGATCTTGCCTACGAGTGCGGCGCGACCGACTTCGTCAGCAAGCCGCTCAACCCGACCCTCCTCGGGCATCGGCTGCGCTACCTGCTCCGTGCGGCTCAGGCGTTCCGTGAGTCCCGCGAGTCGAGCGAACGCCTCTCGCGCGCGCAGCGGCTAGCGCGCCTCGCGCAGTGGCAGCTCGACCGCGGCGGCGGCGTCGTGTGGTCCGAGCTCTCGCTCGAGATCCTGCGCGACTCGTTCGGGATCGAGAGCGGATCGATGGCCGACTTCCTGAGCTCCGTTCACGACGACGACCGCGCGCGCGTCGCGCACGCGTTCGGAACCCTGCAGGCCCACTGCATCGACTATCGCCTCCGGCTGCCCGACGGCTCGGAGCGCGTGGTTCATCAAGAGGCCGAGCTCATCGCGCCCGGCGCCTCACTGGAGCCCCGGCTGCTGGGCGCGACACAGGACGTCACCGCGCTGCGGCTCGCGGAGCGGCGCATCGAACGCATGGCGTTGCAGGACGAGCTCACCGGGCTGCCAAACCGCGCGGCCGCGCGGTCGGCGCTCTCCCAGGCGCTCGCCGATGCCAAGGAGACGGGCCGCCGGCTCGCCGTCCTCGTGGTCGGCATCGACGGCCTCAAGCGCGTGAACGCGACGCTGGGTCGACCGGCGCGGGACCTGGTGCTGCGCGACGTCGCGCGGCGCCTCGACGCGTTCGCGAGAAAGAGCTCGCCCCGCCCCTTGGTGGCCCGGAGCGGGGACGAGGACTTCGTGGTGGTCCTCCCCGACGTGGACGCCGGCGAGGCCGCCCGCTTCGCCCGCGAGATCCTCGAGGCCGCCCCGCCCGCCGCGGGCGGGAGCGATGCGCTGGCGGGGACCTCGGCGAGCGTCGGGATCGCGGCCTGCCCGGACGACGGCTTCGATGCCGATCTCCTGCTCGAGCGCGCCGAGATCGCGATGCAGCACGCGCGCGATCGCGGTCGCGGTCAGCTCCAGTTCTACACCGCCTCGATGCAAGCCGACGTCGAGCGCACGCTCCACATCGAGACCGTCCTGCGCGCCGCGATCCGCGGCGGGACGGGGCTGGCGCTGCACTACCAGCCCAAGGTCGACCTCCCCTCCCACGCCGTCTGCGGCGTCGAGGCTCTGCTGCGCCACACCCCCGACGGGGGTCCGCGGATCGGGCCCGTCGATCTCGTGCGGGTCGCCGAGGAGTCGGGCCTCATGGTGGCCCTCGGCGAGTGGGTGCTCCAGACCGCCTGCGTCCAGGCGAAGGTCTGGCAGGACGAAGGCGCAGCCCTGCGGGTAGCGGTGAACGTCGCCGCCCGCCAGTTTGCCGAGCCGAGCTTCGTGGCGCGGGTGGCGAGCATCCTCGCCGAAACCGGCCTCCTGCCGAGCGGACTCGAGCTCGAGATCACCGAAGGAACGATCCTGGAGGAGGGCGCCCTGGCGACGCTCTCGGCCCTCAAGGCGCTGGGCGTCCGCATCGCGCTCGACGACTTCGGCACGGGCTTCTCGTCGCTCGCGTACCTGACGAAGCTCCCCATCGACAGCCTCAAGATCGATCGCTCGTTCGTGATCGCCATCGGCACGGCGCCGAAGAGCGAAGCCATCACCGCGTCGATCGTCACGCTCGCCCATAGCCTCGACATCGACGTGGTCGCCGAGGGAGTCGAGACCGAGCTGCAGCGCGCCTTCTTCGACGGCCGCGGAGCGCTCTCGATCCAGGGCTGGTTCTACGCGAAGGCGATGCCCGGCAGCGCCGTGACCGGGTGGATCCGCGAGCACTACGCGGCGACCTCGAGCCACCGGCGACCACTGCGCGCGGCCGGCTGAGCCAACGTCGTAGGCATCAGCGGATCCGACCCTGGCTGCGGTGCTCGAAGCTAGCAGTTCGGATCGCTGACCGAGATCTCGAGATCGGGAAGGAGCTTGGCGAGCCGCTCGGCCGCCGTCTGGGTCAGACGCGAGCCCCCCCTGATGAGCAGCATCCCGCGCGCGTCGCGGACGTCCTCGCTGACGACCAGGCCCTCTCTGAGGGCCTTGCCGCGCAGGATGGTGTTCGACTTCTCCTTGACCCGAAGCCAAAGCTCGACCTCACTCGTGCCCGCAGCGATGGCCATCCGCGAACGAACTTGCGATCGGTCGAACGTGGAACGGCTCGTGGGGTAGGGCTCCGCGGTCGGGATGCCTCCCGTGAAGGTGAAGCCATGCGCGATGAAGGCGGCCTTGAGCGTCCCCATGAGGATGTTCGCGACCTCGAGCACCAGCGCCTGCGCTCCTTCGAGGTCCTCGTCCCCCAGGAGGTGGGCGCCGAGCTGGGTCATCGATGCCGTGTCGACCACCACCGACAACCCTAGCTCGATCTGCTTGGAGGGATCCGAGAGAGAGACCTCGGCCACATAGGGCTCGGCCTTGCGGTCGGTGAATTTCACGACCGCGAACGGAAGCTGGAAGAACTCGTTCATCGCCTTCGTGAGGACGGACTCGACGTCGCGCCAGGTATCGGTTCCGAGCAGGGCATCGAGCGGCGTCGCGCCGGCGGCTGGCGTGGCGTTCGCGACCGTCTCTGCAGCAGTGGCTAGCGCGCGTTGGGCGGCTGCGACGTCGATCCGTCGTAGGGCCGTCTCGAGCTCGCGCGATTTTGCGCGAAGGTTGCTCTCCAGCGCGATGATCCGCTCGCCCGCGTGAAGCCTCCACACGAGGGTCTCGGGCTGGAGCGGCTTCTCGACAAAGTCGTCGACGCCGGCCTCGAAGCAAGAGCCGAGCGTGGCGGAGGAGCCCGCGGAGGTGAGCATGACGACGTAGGTGTAGCTCGCCTCGACGGTGCGGATGTGTTGCGTGAGCTCGAGCCCGGTACCATCTCCCAGCTTCAAGTCGGTGATCACGAGCCGGGGCGGGTTTGCCGCGATCTCGGCGATGGCCGCGGCGACGCTCTGCCGGTGCACCAGATTCGAGTAGCCGGCGTCGGCGAGCGCCCGCATCAGGAGCTTCGCTTCGATTTCCATATCCTCCACGACCAGCACACGCGCACGCGAGGTTTTCCGCATGTTCCCTCCCGTGCAGGAACCGTGCGCTGCTCACTCCCAACGATCTTCGAGGACTTGCTGGGACGCGACGCGCCAACGATCCGACGCCGTCAGCATCGCCGCGTGCCGACGTCATCGGGATGACGTCAGCACCTCAGACTGAATGTCCCGTCCTGCTTCGCCGCTAGTAGCGAGGGTGGAGGACAAGATGAGAGCCATCGTGGTCGACGATTCACGTGCAATCAGGGTCATTCTGGGGAAGATGCTGCGCCAGGTGGGCTTCGAGGTGTCCGAAGCAGAGGACGGCAACTCGGCCGTCGCTACGCTCGGTGTCGAGGCGCCGTTCGACCTCGCCTTGGTCGACTGGAACATGCCAGGCATGGACGGCCTGCAGCTCGTGCAGGTGATCCGCGCCGATCATCGCCACGATGCGATGCGCATCATGATGGTGACCACCGAGAACGAGATCGAGCGTGTGATGCGCGCCCTGGAGGCAGGCGCGAACGAGTACCTGATGAAGCCGTTCACCGCCGACGCCGTCACCGAGAAGCTCGCGCTGCTCGGACTGGGAGCGGCAGCGTGAGCCGCATACGCGTGCTCATCGTCGACGACTCGGTGGTGGCGCGCCGCATGATCACGGACGTCCTCAAGCCGGCTTCCGAGATCGAGGTGGTCGGCGCGGCGGCATCGGCGTCGATCGCGCTCCAGAAGATTCCCCAGGTCGTCCCGGACGTCGTCCTGCTCGACGTCGAAATGCCGGAGATGGATGGGATCGAGGCCGTCACGCGCATCCGGCAAGCGTGGCCGCGCCTTCCCGTGATCATGTGCAGCTCGCTCACCGAGCGCGGCGCCGACATCACCCTCCGCGCCATCGCCGCGGGAGCCTCGGACTACGTCGCGAAGCCCAGCGCCATCGGCAACGGAGGGGGGCTGACGAGCTTCGGCAACGACCTGATCGCCAAGCTCCGCGTCTTCGGCGGCGTGCGTTCTTCCGACGTCTCGCAGCCTGCAGCGCCCGCCAAGGCACCGCACGCACGCGGTCAGCGAGAAGCTACCTCGGTCATCGCCATCGGGAGCTCCACGGGCGGTCCGAACGCCTTGACCACCCTCTTTGCCGCCCTCCCGTCCGACCTGGCCGTCCCGGTGCTCATCGCTCAGCACATGCCGCCGATGTTCACGAAGTTGCTGGCCGAGCGGCTCACCGCGAGCTCGGGATTCGACGTCGTCGAGGCCTCTGACGGGGAGCTGGTTCTGCCCGGCCGGGCCTACGTTGCGCCCGGGAGCTTCCACATGACGGTCGTGCGTGATGGCACGGCAGTCCGGATTGCCCTGAACCAGGAGCAGCCGGAGAACTCTTGCCGGCCAGCAGTGGACGTCCTCTTTCGCTCCGTCGCTCGCCTTTACGGCGGCGGGACCCTCGCTGTCGTCCTCACGGGGATGGGCCACGACGGCACGCGTGGTGCCGAGCAGATCGTCGAGGCGGGGGGGGAGATCCTCATCCAGGACGCCGCGAGCTGCGTCGTCCCCAGCATGCCGAACTCGGTTGCCGCCGCCGTCGCGGTCGACGGCATCTACTCGATCGACCGCATCGGCACGGAGCTCGCCTCACGGGTGGCTCGTCGCGCGATGCGCCAGCCCGGCCGCAGCGACAACACCATGAGGCTTCCATGACCGCCACGACCGACAGCTTTTCCTTCGTCTGTGAGATGCTCCATCGCCGCGCGGCGATCCTGGTCGAAGCGGGCAAGGAGTACCTCGTCGAGGCGCGGCTCGGCCCGATCGCCAAGGCCGCCGGGCTCTCGTCGATCGACGAGCTGGTGGCGAAGCTCCGCACGAACGAGACCGGGCCGCTGGCTCACCAGGTCATCGAAGCGATGACCACCAACGAGACCTCGTTCTTTCGCGACATTCACCCCTTCGAGGCCCTCAAGAACACGGTGCTACCCGATCTGATTCGCGCGCGCGCGGGCACGCGCGCGTTGCGTATCTGGTGCGCAGCATCATCGACCGGTCAGGAGCCCTACACCATCGCGATGACCATCAGGGAGCACTTCCCGGAGCTCGCCAGCTGGAACGTGCAGATCGTCGCCACGGATATCAACCGTACCGTCATGGCACGTGCGCGCTTGGGTGTGTTCACCCAACTCGAGGTGAACCGCGGCCTACCCGCGATGATGCTCGTGAAGCACTTCCAGAAGAGCGGCGCGGACTGGGCGATCAAGGACAACGTTCGCCAGCTGGTGTCTTTCCAGGAGCTGAATCTCCTCGATCGTTGGCCGCTCTTCGGGCAGCAAGACATCGTCTTCATGCGCAACGTCCTCATCTACTTCGACGTCGCGACGAAGCGCCAGATCCTCGGACGAGTGCGGGAAGCCATGCGTCCGGACGGAGTGCTGTTCCTGGGCGGCGCGGAGACGACGATGGGCATCGCGCCCGAGCTCGTGGGGGTGCGCTCGGGCACCGCAAGCTTCTATCAACAGGTGAAGCCGCTGCCGCTCGTGAGCGGCGCGCGCTGACCGGGAAACGACTGGATCTCACCGACTCCGACAGGAGCCAACGCAACGATAGGAACGTGGTCAGACCGACCACGCAGGAGACGGGTCATGAAGATTCTCGTGGTAGACGACAGCAAGGCGATGCGAATGATCGTGAAGCGTACGCTGAAGGACGCTGGTTTCGGCGACCATCCGGTGACCGAAGCGGGCAACGGGAAGGAGGGCCTCGCCGCCCTTCACGCAGAGAAGTTCGACGTCGTGCTCTGCGACTGGAACATGCCGGAGATGAACGGCATCGAGCTTCTCTCGGCCGTGAGGGCCGAGAAGCTGGCGGTGCGCTTCGGGTTCGTGACATCGGAGAGCACGCCCGCGATGCGCGAGCAGGCCACCGAGGCGGGCGCAGAGTTCCTCATCGGGAAGCCGTTCACGAAGGAGATTTTCTTCGAGACTCTCTCGAGCCTGCTCGCAGCCTGACCGGGTGGGCGTCGCTTGGCGCCTCGCGAATTGCCTCTGGGAGTCGGGTCGCTCGGGCTTCGCGCGACGCTCGCTCGTCGTGCTCGGAGAGCACGCTCCCGACCGGGGCGGCGCATCGCGAGCGCCTTCGCGCTGATGCTCAGAGCAGCGTTCCGCCGCGGACCGGATCTCCCTCGACGAACCGCGATGGACGGAGCGCGGTGATATCGAGCGCAAGCGCACGACCATGCGTCGCGATCTCCGCAATGAGCTGGCCGATCGCCGGGGCATGCATGACGCCATGCCCGGAGCTGCCATTCGCGAGCAAGAGGCTCGGGCAACCGCGCGCTGGACCGAGCAGCACATGCAGGTCGGGCGAGATCTCGTAGAGCCCCGCCCACGAGCGCTCGCGATCGAGCGCGATGCCCTCGAGCCGCGGCACACGCGCACGCGCCACGGCTTCGGTCTCGTCGAGCCATTCGGGATCGAGGTGCGTGGAGAACGGATCGGGGTCCTCACCGAACGGAGAGCGGCGACCATTGTCGCTCGAGGTCGGGCGTAGCAAGAGCACGCGATCGTCGCGCACGCGGAGGTGAAAGCCATCGGCGGTCCAGACAGTCATGGGGAACGACGGCGGAAGCGTCGTGCTCGGCACGGTAACCGCGACCTGCCGGCGGAACGGGCTGACGAGCGTACCGGCACCGGCGAGCCGCGCTACGCCGCCCGCCCACGCTCCGGCCGCGTTCACGACCAGGCCCGTCGCATAGCTCCTTCGCCGTGACGACGGCAGTGATGCGATCGCCTTCGCGCTCGATCGCCACCAGCGCCTCGTTCCACCGGAACACCACGCCGCTCCGCGCGCCCGCCTCCAGGTATCCGCGCATGATCTCGAGTGGACGCATGACGCCGTCGGTCGGGCACCACGCGCCTCCCACGACGCCGGCCATCGCGATGTGCGGATTGATCGCGGCGATGTCGTCGCAACCGACGATGCGCGCCTCCGTGAGACCCTCGCGCTGCTGGAACGCATTCGCTTCGCGAAGCTCCGTGAGCGCGCTCTCGCTGCTCGCCAGCCACAAGTACCCGACCTGCGAGAAGCACGGATCGACGCCCGCCTCCTCGCGGAACGCCTCGATCTTGGCGCGCGAGAGGAGCGAGCGACGCACGTTGATCGCCGTGCCGAACTGCGCGCGGAATCCGCCCGTTGCTCGCGCTGTGCTGCCTCCGCCAGGCGCGGCGGCGGAGTCGAGCACCACGACCCGAAGGCCCGCGCGCGCGAGACCGCGCGAATCGAGGAAGAAAAACGTGCCCTGCTCGCCGACCTCGCCCGCATAGCGAATTCGCGGCGTCACGATGAAGTCGATCTTCGCGCTCGTGAGGCGCTCCGCCACCCGCTCGTACTCCTCGAAGGACACGATCGCGCCGAAATGAGGCATCGGCACGAGGATGCCGTCGACCTTGCCGACACGTTGCGTCGGCAGCGGCGTCCCGAGGTGACACGAGAGCTGGTTGCCGAAGAAGTCGAGGTCGATCCACGTCGGCGCGCTCCGGCCTTCACGGCAGCCGAGCAGATCGACATAGAAGCGACGCGTCTCCTCGAGATCGCGGACCAAGAAGGCATGGTGGAACGGGCGTAGATCCATTCGCCCGCAAGGATTGCCCGGGTCAGGGCGCGCGGCGGAAGATGGCGCCGTTGTAGCCGGCCGCGATCGGCGCGCCCGAGGGCGCTCGCGCGATCGCAGAGAGCCCGACGCTGAGCCACCCAGAGCGCGTCCACTTCAGGCCGTCGAAGTGAAACACCGCTGACGCAGCGGCGATGTCTACATCCGAGCCACACGAACACCGAGAACCCCTTTCGATCTCGACCCCAGTGGGTGGACCGCACTTCGACCTCGACGTCACGTACATCGAGACGTCCGAGGGCTAAGCCTACCTGGCGGTGCTGCTCGACCTGTTCTCGCGCCGCGTCGTCGGCTGGGCCATCAGCGCAAACAACGACACCGCGCTCGCCCTGGCCCGTCTGCGGCGGGCCGTCCGCGGTCGCCACTTCGTCCCCGCGGGCCTCCTGCATCACACCGACCGCGGCAGTCCCTACGCCAGCGACGACTACCGCGCCGCGCTCACGACGTACGCCATGATCGCCAGCATGAGCCGCAAGGGCGACTGCTGGGACGACGCACCGTCGGTGAGCTTCTTCGCAACGCTGCGAGCCGACCTCGTCGACGACGAGAGATACCTGACCGTGAGCGACGCCGAGATCTCGATCGGCGACTCCATCGAGAACTTCTACAACGTGGAGCGGCTCCACTCGACACTCGACTACGTCAGTCCGATCGAGTTCGAATTGAAGGCACGAGTCGTGAAGATTGCGGCATAGTCAGACTGTCCTCGAGATCGGGTCACGAGCACCGGTCGGCAGAAGGTTGGCGAGCTTGCGACCATGACGTGGGGCGACAGGACGTCGTGGACGCAGAAACGGACGGCCTGCAGAGTCCTGCGGGCCGTCCGTGCTGTCTTCACCTTCGCGGTCGCGAGGCTACTAGAACTGCGAGAGCAGGCGCTGCATCTCGGCGGCCATCCGGGAGAGCTCGGTGGCGGCGCGCTCGGTGTCGACCGCGCCGCTCGAGGTACCCTGGGCGGCGCGAGCGACGCCGGTGATGTTCTGCGCGATCTCGCCGCTGCCCCGTGCCGCGTCGCTGACGTTGCGCGAGATCTCGTTGGTGGTCGCGGTCTGCTCTTCGACCGCGCTGGCGATGGTGTTCTGGAACTCGTTGATCTGGGTGATGATCTGCCCGATCTGGCCGATCGCTACCACCGCGGCGCGGGTGTCGGACTGGATGGTCTCGATCTTCTGGCTGATGTCCTCGGTGGCCTTGGCGGTCTCCTTGGCGAGCTCCTTGACCTCGTTCGCGACGACCGCGAAGCCCTTCCCGGCTTCGCCTGCGCGCGCGGCCTCGATGGTCGCGTTGAGCGCGAGGAGGTTGGTCTGCTGAGCGATCGAGGTGATGACCTTGATCATCTTCCCGATGTCAGCGCTGCTCTCGCCGAGCTTCCCGACCACCGAGTTGGTGGTCTCGGCGACCTTCACTGCCGCGGTCGCGACGCGCGCAGCCTCCGAGGCGTTCTTTGCGATCTCGCGGATGCTCGCCGACATCTCCTCGGTGCCGGTGGCGACCGTCTGGATGTTGCGATTGACCTGCTCGGTCGCCGCCGACACCACGTTGGCCTGCGCCGACGTCTCGTCGGCGTTGGACGTCATCTGCTTGCTGACCGACGAGAGCTCCTCGGAGGCCGCGCCGAGCGAGGTGGCGGTCGCCGAGATGGACTCGATCAGATGGCGCATCGCGGTCACGTCGGAGGCGTACTTGACGACCTTGCACGGTCGACCATTGAGGTCGAAGATCGGGTTGTAACGGGCCTGGATCCAGACCTGCTTGTTCCCCTTGCCGATGCGGCTGAACTCGCCGGCCTGGAACTTCCCGGCATTGAGCTCGGCCCAGAACTGGGTGTACGCAGGGGACGCGACGTAGGCGGGGTCGCAGAACATGCGGTGGTGTCGACCGACGACCTCGTCGAGGGTGTAGCCGAGCACCGAGAGGAAGTTGGCGTTGGCGGTGGTGACGATGCCGTCGAGACCGAACTCGATGACCGCCTGCGACTTGCCGATGGCCTCGATCTTCCCCTCGTTGTCGGTGGCGCGAAGCTTGGCCGCGGTCACATCCGTCGCGAACTTGATGACCTTGACGGGCTTGCCCTCGGCGTCGCAGATCGTGTTGTACGACGCCTGGATCCAGACCTCCTTGCCGCCCTTGCCGATGCGCCGGTAGTCGGCCGCCTGGGACTTGCCTTCGGCGAGCTCCTGCCAGAAGCGGACGTACTCGTGGCTCGCCGCGTAGGTGGGGTCGACGAACATCCGGTGATGCCGCCCCTTGATCTCGTCGAGCGTGTAGCCGAGACAGCCGAGGAAATTCTGGTTCGCGGTCAGGATCATCCCCGAGAGATCGAACTCGATGACCGCCAGGTTTCGGTGGAGCGCCTTCAGCTGACCTTCGGCGTCCACGAGCCTTCGCTTCGCGTCCTCGTCGTCGGCGAGGCGCGGCCTCGGAAACTCACTGTGCCCATTACGAATCCCAGCATGCTCGCCCATTGTGTTCTTCCTTGCCTGTTCTCGAAGTTTGTCGTCTGCCAAGAACCCGTCGTTGCGAGACGGGCCACGTCTTGTTCCGCTGTTCCGCGCATGTCAGGCCGCCTCGGCCTTTCGCCGCTCCACGGTGCTCCCGAGGTTGGACACGCGCTCTGCGTCCAGAAGCAGGAGGAGTCTTCCCTCGAGCTTGAACACCCCCGGGACGAGCTCGCGGAAGGCGGCGCCGATGGTCTCGGGCGCGGTCTCGTAGGTGCGCTCCTCCACTTCCAGGACGTCACCGATCTCGTCGACCAGGAAGCTCACCACGCCGTCGGCGGTGGTCGTGACCACGTTCATCGGCAGCAAATCAGCGGCGCGCGGCGCGAGCCCGAGCCGGGCACGCATCTCGATCGCCGTGACGATCTGGCCGCGCAGGTTGATGAGCCCGCGGACGGTCGCCGAGGCGAGCGGAACGATGGTCATCTCCTGGTAGCGGATCACCTCCTGGACGTGCATGACGTCGACTCCGAAGAGCATGCCGTCGACGAAGAAGGTGCAGAGCTGGCGGGTCGGAGTCACGGTTCGCGTTCCCTTCGTTTCGGTGTTCATGCTGCGTCCTCGCCGGCGAAGAAGGTCGGGTCGGACCTGCGGATCACCCCGTGGACGTCGAGCAGGTCGGTCACCTTCCCTTGCACCACGACCGACCCGACCACTCCGGTGCGGCTGGTACGGCTGCGGACGGTGACGGTCTCCTCCACGATGTCGAGGATCTGCTCCACCACGAAGCCGACGCTCCGGCCCCGCTCGGAGTAGACGATGACCTGGAGCGGCGCTCCGGCCTCGCGACGCGCCCCCTTCAAGGAGAGCTCCTGGCCGAGGTCGACGAGGGGCAGGATGGCGCCGCGGTACTGGACGACGTCCCGGCCGCCGGCCTGCTCGACCGCGTCGGCGGCGACCTCTTCGAGACGGGCGACCATCGACAGCGGAATGGCCATTCGACCCGTCGCGCCGCCCCTGAAGAGCAGGAGCGTCTCCTTCGGCTCGCCCTCGCCCTTCGCCTGCTGGCTCTTGTCGACCGCGGTGCGGCCGCGAGATTCGGAGACCACCGCCGCGCGCTGGGCGACCCCGAGCACGTCGAGGATCAGGGCGACGCGCCCGTCTCCCATGATGGTCGCACCTGCGAAGGTGCTGATGCCCTTCAGCTCCTTGCCCAGCGGCTTGACGACGATCTCTTCGGTGTCGCTGATCCCGTCGACCACGAGGCCGAACTGTCGATCGTCGGCCTGGAGAACGACGATGTTGACGACCTCCTTGTCTGCGGGCTCACCACCAAGCTCCAGCGCCTTGTCGAGGAACACCAGCGGCAGGAGGTGCCCGCGGAGGCGATACACCATCGTGCCGTGGAGGCGCTCGATGCCGTTGCGGGCCTGCTGGCCCTCGAGCCGCACGAGCTCGAGGAGGTTGACCTGCGGAATCGCGAAGCGCTCGGAGCGGCTCGTCACGATGAGCGCCGGAATGATCGCCAGGGTGAGCGGGATCTTGATCTTGATCGTCGAGCCCTTGCCGAAGGTGCTGGTGATGTCGACGGTGCCGCCGATCTTTTCGATGTTCGTCTTCACGACGTCCATGCCGACGCCGCGGCCCGAGACATTGGTCACCTTCTCCGCGGTGGAGAAGCCGGGCTGGAAGATGAGATGCATCAGCTCGCGCTCACTCATCCGCGCCGCGCGCTCGGCGGTGATGAGCTCACGCTCGATAGCGCGAGCGCGGATGCGCGAGAGGTCCAGGCCACCGCCGTCATCCGAGATCTCGATATTCACCTGCCCGCCCTCGTGGAAGGCGCGGAGGAGCAGCGTTCCGATCTCTGGTTTGCCCATCGCCAGCCGCTTCTCGGGCCGCTCGATGCCGTGATCGACCGCGTTCCGCACCGCGTGGGTCAGCGGATCCTTGATCGCTTCGATGATGGTGCGATCGAGCTCCGTACCTTCGCCGTCGAGCTGGAGCTCGACGCGCTTGCCGAGGGTCTGCGAGAGGTCGCGGACGATACGCGGGAACTTCCCCCACACGTTGCCGATCGGCTGCATGCGCGTCTTCATGACGCCTTCCTGCAGCTCGGTGGTGAGGAGGTTCAAGCGTTGGGAGGCCTTGAGGAACGACGGATCCTTGGCAGTCGCGCCGAACTGGATGATCTGGTTGCGAGCGAGGACGAGCTCGCCGACCAGGTTCATGACGCGGTCGAGGAGCGTCACGTCGACGCGAACGGTGGTGTCGGCCACCAGCGACCGGGTGGCGGCGGTCTCGCTTGCCTCGGCGGGCGGCGGCGGGGCTGGTTCGGGCATGGCGGAGACGACCACGACCGGCGCGACCACGACCGGCGCGACCGGTGCAGCGACCGCGTGCGCTGCCACCTTCGCGCCGCCGACCCGGCCGAGCTCCTGGATGAGCGGGCCGTGGTCCTCGTCGGGCTCGGTGCCCGTGGCCTCCACCGAGGCGAGGATCCGGCGCACGGCGTCGACCATCGCCAGCAGCGCGGAGGTCATCGCGGTGTCGAGAGCCAGCTCGCCGTCGCGCACCCGGGAGAGGAGAGACTCTCCGCTGTGGGTGAGCGCCTCCAGCTTGCCAAACCCAAGGAAGCCCGAGGTGCCCTTGATGGTGTGGATGCAGCGAAAGATGCCGCCGAGCCGCTTGCGATTGCCTGGATCACGCTCGAGGGCGACGAAGTCGCTATCCAGCTGATTCAGGTTCTCGCCGCTCTCGAGCAAGAACTCCCTGAGAACCTCGTCATCGACAGTCATTGTGTTCTGGTCCTGCACGTCACGAGCCAAGGTTTCAGTCACGAATTGGCCCAGTTTCACGGGGTGCCATCGGCATGGCGCTCGGCAGCGCCAGCCACGTGACGCATGCGAGCGCCATGCATTCGGCGGCTCGCCGCGGGGCCACGTGGAGGCGACGCCGCGCTTGCATCTTCGGCATGGGTTCGAGAACGGCACGGCGCGCCGGGCCTTCAGCCGAGCTCGCTCGGCGCCACTGAATCCGGACTACGCAGTGCCGTTTCCATCTACCCATGCCCCGGCTTCCATCTCGAGCCCCCCCCTCCGATCCCCGCGACGTCCTCGACCTCGAGGAGCTGCGCGTTCGCGCAGGTCGCGACGAAGACCTCGTCATCGAGCTCCTCGGAGACTTTCTCGAGCGCACCTCGGAAATGAGCGCCCTCGCCGCGTCGGTAGCCATCGGCGACTTCCTGACCACCAGCAAGCTCGCGCACCGCCTGAAGGGCGCGCTCCTCGCGCTCGGCGCGAAGGCGGCGGCGCGGGCCGCGATGGCGGTCGAGCACCAGGCCGCAGCGCTGGCCGCGGAGACGACCGCTCCGCTGTCCGCAGAGTCGCTGGAGGGGGCGGTTGCGGCGCTGCGCACGCACTGCGCCGAGGCATGTGCCGCCATGCAAGCCGCGTGTGACGCCGCCCCCGTGAAGCGTGACCAAGCGTCGGGTTGGCGCTGAGCCGAAGGGCGGCTGACCCGTTGCGTAACCGCCGCTCGGTTGCACGGGCGAGCGGCCCATGACGGGCTGACGCTCGAGAGCCTTCTCCTCGCGCTCGCCCCCGCCG
>JAYTBL010000303.1:0-1763 GCA_043736975.1 Polyangiaceae bacterium | reverse complement strand
TCTTCCGAGTGGAGCAAGGGCATGATCAGGAAGAGCCGGGGGCTCCGATCCCACGGCCCCGACGGCTCTCTCCATCGCTCGACCTCGCGCGAGTCGTTTCCGAGCTGTCCCGAGTCGTTCTCGCCCCGGCATGACGTTGCGGCCGAGGCCCAGGTCGACCTCGGTGCGGGCATCCGGATCGCTGGTTCTCGTCAGGCGGGCGTGAAGTTCCAGAGGCGGATGACCGGGATGTCGCGGTCACGAGCCAGGATCCCGATCGAGGCCGGGTGAATCGACAAGTGACGCCCGTCGCGGCTCGCTTTGCCGAGCCACGCCATCGTCAAGATGCGGCTCATGTGAGCGTGGGAGAAGAGCAGCACCGTGCCCTCGAGCTCGGCGATGAGCGTACGCGCGCGCGCCGTGACCTCGTCGATGGACTCGCCGCCCTTCGCTCCGTCGATGAAGTAGTCCCAGCCCGGTCGATCCTGCTGGATCGCCGCGCGCGTCTGCCCTTCGTAGTCGCCGTAGTCGGACTCGAGCAAGAGCGAGCTCGTCTCGCAACCTGGGAAGCCCGCGAGCTCGGCGGTCCGCTGCGCCCGGACGAGGGGGCTCGAGAGGACGCGATCGAACGTCGTGGCGGTGAGCGCCGGTGCGAGCTTCCTTGCTTGCTCCTCACCGAGCGGATTGAGGGGGACGTCGCTGCGACCGGTATGGCGTCCGAGCTGACTCCAGTCGGTCGCGCCATGGCGAACGATGTGAATGACGGTCTCGCGTCCAGGCATGAGATCCACCAGAATACTCGCCTGGCAGCGCCGGCCAAGGCTTACCAGGTGGAGGCGCCGACCACCTCCGCCTCGCACGAGCAGCCCGGCGTCCGTCGTGCTGATCAGGACTTTCGCGTCGCGTAGCTCGGCCCGCGCGTCGAGGCTCGTGAGGTCGAGTACCAACCCGGCGACGCACGGACAGCTTGGGCGGCTCGGGGTCGATCATCGAACGATCGCCCTTCCGCGGTGGGCCCCATCTTCGGCCGAGCCTCGTCGCCCCCGGACCCGTCGCGCCGCACGCGGAGCGGCTCGCGGCCGCGCTCGAGATGCTCGATGCTGGAGCGACCGCTGAGCGCCTGGCCGCGCTCGACGCGATGACCACGATCCACCGCGCGCTCGGGGACCTCGACGCCGCGCTCCGCGAGTGCGCACGGGCTCGAGAACTGGCAGAACGCCTCGACGATCAGGACGCTTCGTTCCTGCGACGATTCGATCGACGGCCTCGCTTTCTGCGCCAGCGACGCCGATGTCGTCTTCTGCTCGGATGGCGCCTGGTGGACGCTGAGCTGGCTGAGCTGTCCGGCCATCGATGAATCGTCCTTCCGTGGCGTCGAGCTCGAGACGGCTCTTGTCGACGGCTGGATCCCGTAGCGCACGTCCGCCTATTCTGCGTCCCGGTTACCTTACGATCGGCCCGAGCGAGTTCTGGTGGCGAAGAGCGTACGACCGCAAGACGCACGGAAGCCGATGCAGGGCGGAGCGCCGGGGGCCCTGTTCCTTCGCTTCGGCTCGGCGAGAGCAAGGCGTCGTGCAGCTCGGATCAGGGCTGACGGTGAGGCGCGCGATGGTCGACCCGCAGGCCGAGCTGTCTGTGCGTCGCCAGTGCGAGCTGCTCCGGGTGGCGCGCTCGGGTCTGTACTACGAAGACGCTCTTCGAGGTCCTCGTGGGCAAGTACCCCGACCGCTACGAGGAGGGTCAGCTACGCACGCTGCAGCGCCGCGTGAAGTCGTGGCGCGCCG
>JAYTBL010000302.1:0-11080 GCA_043736975.1 Polyangiaceae bacterium | reverse complement strand
GCGCGGACCTCGGCCTCGGGCACGTCGGCGGGGACCGGCGCGTTCTTGCGCGCCTCGGCGAGCATCGAGTCGCGGAGGATGGCGCGGATCTCCTGCTGCGCCGCGGGATCCTTGTCGTAGCCCTTCGCGGTGGCCTCCTTTGCCAGGAGCTTCACCGTGATCATCTCGTCGAGGAGCTCCTTGCGGCGCTCCTTCGACTGGTAGCGAAGCCGGTCGAACTGATCCATGTGCTCGAGGGCGGCGGCGTAGTCACCGAGCGTGATGGTCTCGTCCCCCACCCTCGCGAGCACCTGCTTGGCCTGCTCGGGGGTCAGCGACTCGGGCTGGGCGTGCCCGGAATCGCCGGTCTCCGCCTGCCCGTTGTCGCACGATTTACAGCCGGCCGCGGCCAGCGCCAGCAGCACGCACGAAAAACGGAGCAACGAACCGGCGTTCACGGCAGCGATTCCTATCACCGCATCCGGTGGCTTGCACGCTCCCCGCCCCACGACTAAGGACGCTTCCCATGCAAGGACCGCGCGCCGGAGGATCGGGCCCCCTCTCTGGTCCCCGTCTCGATACGTTTGCGCCGCCGCCGCGGCACCCCCAGCTCCGCTATCGGAGGATCATCCTCAAGCTCAGCGGCGAGGCCCTTTGTGGCGCGCAGGGCTTCGGGATCGAGCCGGCCGTCATGAAGACGACCGCCGAGGAGCTGGCCGACGTCTACGCGGCGGGGGTGCAGGTCGGCATCGTCGTCGGTGGCGGCAACATCTTCCGCGGCCTCAAGGGCGCCAGCGCCGGCATGGACCGCGCGCAGAGCGACTACATGGGCATGCTCGCGACGGTGATGAACTCGCTCGCGCTCCAGGACGCGCTCGAGAAGTGCGAGGTCCCGACGCGCGTGCAGACCGCGCTCGAGATTCGATCCATCGCCGAGCCCTACATCCGGCGCCGCGCGATCCGCCACTTCGAGAAGGGGCGCTTCGTCATCTTCGCCGCCGGTACCGGCAACCCCTACTTCTCGACCGACACCGCCGCCGCGCTGCGCGCGATGGAGGTCCACGCCGACGCGCTGTTCAAGGCCACCAAGGTCGACGGCATCTACGACAAGGACCCGGTGAAGTTCCCGGGCGCGACGATGTACTCGAACATGACCTTCGATCGCTTCATCAACGATCGCATCGGGGTGATGGACTCCACCGCCGCCACGCTGTGCCGCGACAACAACATGCCCATCCGCGTGTTCAAGCTGACGGAGCCGGGCAACATCAAGCGCGTCGTCTTCGGCGAGACGATCGGCACCATCGTCGAAGGCTAGGGAAGCTGTCAGCTGTCAGCTGTCGGCCTACAGAGCGTGGGCAGGTCCCAGGGCGCCGCCGGTCCGCCCGATCGCTGCCGGGCGTCGACATCGGCGCGGGCCTGGCGCTGCCGGCGCAGCGTCGTGCGCGCGTGCAGCAGATCGTTCTGGAACTCGCCCGTCGACGCGTAGCGCGCACGCGGATCACGCTCCACCGCGCGCGCCACGATGCGATCGACCGCGATCGGTAGCTCTGGCCGGATGGTACGCACCGAAGGCAGCTGCCGCGCGAGCACCGAGACCAGCACCGAGCGCGGGTCCGGCCCGGTGAAGGCGCGTGTGCCGGTGAGCATCTCGTAGAGCATCACGCCGACCGCGTAGAGATCGATCCGCTGATCGAACTTGCGCCGCCCGGAGGCCTGCTCGGGCGCCATGTACTCGGGAGTTCCCACGACGGTGCCGGCGCGCGTGAGGGAGTGGTCGTCGGCGTCGAGCGAGATCGCCACCGCTTGCCGGCGGCACATCCCGAAGTCGAGCAGCTTCACCAGCGGCAGACCGCCCGGCGGCCGAAGCACGAACACGTTCTCCGGCTTCATGTCGCGGTGGACGATGCCGAGCGCGTGCGCGGCGTCGAGGCCGCAGAGCATCTGGACCGCGAGCTCGATCGCCTCCTCGGCGTCGATGCGGCCGACCCTCGAGCTGTACGCACGGAGCGTCTCTCCGTAGAGGCGGTCCATGACGATGAAGGGGCTGCCGTTCTCCAGCAACCCCGAGTCGCTGACGGTGCACACGTTCGGGTGGTGGATCGCCGCGGCCACCCGGGCCTCCCTGGCGAAGCGAGCTGCGGCAGCCCGGTCGAACCCACCGGCCTGGAGAATCTTGATGGCTACCAGGCGATCCAGGCGGAGGTCGTGGCCCTCGAAGACCGCGCCACAGCCGCCCCGCGCGACCTCGCCGAGGAGCTGGTACCGGTTCATGAGGAGCCCCATGGTCGGTTCCGTCGTCCTCACGCTCGCGCTCGCTCCGCTCCGCATGGTCAGGAGCTCTGCAAGGTCGGAGCCGCGCCGCGGCTGGTCAGGCGAGCCCGGATCCTTCGGCGTCTAGCGCGGTCTTGATGAGGCTCGCGACCTGCACGGCGCTCGACTCCTCGAGCGTGCCGAAGATCGCGCGCGCATCGCGGATCCTGACGCCGACCGCGCCGCACGCCTCCTCGAGAGACTGCGCGGCAGCCTCGTCGAGGCGCACGAGGATCGCCGCGCCCGCGAGCGCCATCGGCCAGAGCGGTGCGTAGGCCGGCACCAGCGGCAGCGCGACGATGTCGAGCTCCACGCCGTCGCCCAGGCGGATGGTCGCGAGGACGTAGGGCACCGGCACTGACGGCGTGGGCTCGGCCGACGGGAACGCGTCGGCGAGCGAGAGCACCGTGTGACCGAAGACCGCGAGGCGCGCCGGCGTGGCCGCGAACACGAGCCGCGCGGCGCCGCTGAACCCCGCGCTCCTGGCGCGCGCCGCCGACGCCCGCAGCAGATGCAGCTGATCGGGCCCGCACAGCTGCACGCGCGACGAGGTGTGACCAAGACGCTTCACGCGCCCCCGCGCGTCGAGGCGGATCAACGACTCGAGGATGGCCGCATCGGGGTGAGGCAGCTCGTCGAGGATATCGTCGAGCAGCGCCGGCACGCGCAGCCGCGTGAGGACGTGCTGATCGACCTCCGACAGGTCGTCCCCGCCCAGCCCTTCGTGCGCGAGCAGCATGCTGGCGGCGAGGTCGGTCGCCGCCGCGCGGAGGGTCACCGTCTTCTCGACGAGGGCGCGCGCCTCCATCACCAGCGAGCGCGTCCCCTCGTGAATGCGCCGCATGATGGCCGGCGAACCGGGCGCGAACGTCGCGGTCCCGTCGCGCTCGGCGAGCATGCGCGTGAGCGCCTTGCGGCCCTCGAGGCGGACGAAGACGGCGTCGGCGATCTCACCCTCGACGAGCCGGACCTCGCCCGAGCCCTTGGGCGTCGTCACCGTCAGCGTGCCCGAGCGCCGCTCGGTGGCGAGCACGATGAGCAGATCGGCGAGCGGCGCATTCTCGAGCGTGTGCGCCGAAGGCGCGAGGCTCCCGCCGCTCACGCGGTCGCGAGGCTTCGCGAGCTGCTCGATGCGGAGCACGATGCGGTCGATGTCGTCGCGGCGAACGCGGCTCTCGCTCTGTACCTCGCCTTCGACCTCGCCGGCGTCGGCCAGGACCAGCAGCGGCGGCACCTGGGCGAGCTCTACGCTCAGCGCGTCGATGACGCCCATCGCGCCATCCTCGGGCTCCGCGACGTTGCGGGCGGCGAGCACGACGTCGTAGCCGCCGGTGCGCGCCCGCTCGCACGCCATCTGCGAGCCGTTGGCGAGCGAGACGCGGATCCCGCGATCCCGCAGCTTCGACGCGAGCTGCGCGAGCGCGTCCACGTCATGATCGACGAGCAGGACCCGACTACCCGGCATGCGCGCCTCCGGCAGCGACGATCCGGCGCGTGAGGACGTCCGCGAGGAGCGGGTCGGCGCAGTGCACGCCGCGGAAGCGATCGCCGATCACCCGCCCGCAGCAGACCCACGCGCCGTGCTCTGCCTCGACGACGATGGCCTCGATGTTCTCGCACCCGGCCTCGGTGCGGACGTCGAGCACGCGCGGCACCAGGGCCTGCCGAGCGGCCGCCGCGATCCCGAGCCCAGGCTGCAGCGTGGTGAGGACGTTCGTCTCGCCTCCGCGCATCGCCTCGCGGCACGCGCGCATGACCAGCGTGAAGAGCGCCGAGCAGGCGACGTCGAGCGGGAACGGCGAGCGCGGCCCGGCGTCGAGCATGGGGCGGGCGATCAGCGCGTCGACCACCTCCCGGAGCGCGAGGCTCTCGAGGGCCAGCGTGTGGACCGGCGAACGCGCGTCATCGACGGCGCGCGTGCGCGCCGAGCGCACGAGTCGCTTCAAGGTGGCGCCGTCGTGGGGGAAGGTCGCGACGCCGATGGCGATGGCGCCGCCCTTGCTGCTGCGCGGCTCCTGCGTGCGCGTCACGGCGCCCTTCGGAGGACGCTGGCGCCGGTCGCCCATGAGGCGCGCGAGGATGCGGCGCCGGCACGCATGCGCGCCGATCCCCGAGGTCTCGGCCAGGAAGAGGAGGAGATCGCCGTCCTCGGTCCCGCACAGCGCATCGGTGTTGCGCACGATGTCCGCGATCTCGAGCGTCGCCTCCTCGCGCCGGTTCGGGCGATCCGCGCCCGGCAAGGTGATGGCGAGCACGCTCGCGCGGCGGTCGTGCCGGCCCGCGAGCGTGAGCAGGCGGTCGGCCACGGTGCGGAAGTGCCGGGGTGGGAAAACGCGCACGCTCTCGTCGACGTGATCCTGACGGTCGACGAGCGAGAGCATGGCGGCGGCGAGGTCCGCGACGCTCTCGAGCTCGGGCTCGGGCACGTTCGGCGCGTGGTCGAGGACCAGGATGCCGAGCTCGCCTCCCGCCGACACGAGCGGCAGAACGCGCGCGTGGCGCGCCTGGACGAGCCGGGAGAGATCGGCGGGCATCGACGCCGACGGCATGTCGAGCGCGCTGCCGATGGCCGCGAGACGGACGCGCTCGCTCTCGTCGTCACCGAAGGTGGCGTAGAGCGCGACGCCCTTCGCGCCGCTCAGCTGCGCGACGCCGTCGACGATCGCGCGCACCGCGTCGGACTGCGCGGCGCCGCGGGCGAAGCGCACCAGGCGATCGTAGGTCTCGAGGCGCCGACGCTCGCGCGCGAGCTTCTCCTCGAGGACGTTCACCTGCTTGGTCCGCACCGCCTCCGACTTGAGATCCGCGAGCACGCGCGCGATCGCGTCACCGGTGGGCGTACCGACGATCACGCCGGCCGCGCCGAGCGAGAGCGCCTCCGCGCCGCGCTCGAGATCCCGCGCAGCCACGAGCGCGTGCACCACGGCGCCGGGCGAGACCGTGGGGAGGTGATGGCAGAGCGCGAGGGCCGCGCCGCCCGCGGCGGCGAGCTCCACGAACGCCACGTCGACGGGGTGCGAGGCGGCGCGCGCGAGGGCGTCGTCGATCGTCGAGACGATGGCGAGCGTGTCGCCCTCCTCCTTCACCACGTGCGCGAGCGCTCCGGCGAGCGCGCGGTCCTCGGCGACGACGAGGACGCTGAGCGGCCCCTCCCTCATCCGGAGACCTCGCCCGAGAAGACGTGCCGCGCGGGGCCGCGCATGATCGCGCGCCCGTCCTCCAGGATCGTCACCTGGAGCAGGCCGCCCGGGAGCTTCACCTTCGTCTCCTGGCCCTTCGCGACGAGGCCCTTGGCCACGCCCACCGCCACGGTCGCGCACGCGCCAGTGCCGCAGGCGAGGGTGACGCCGACGCCGCGCTCCCACACCACGAGATCGATGGTGCCCTGTTCGAACGTCGCAAACTCCACGTTCGTGCCGGCGGCGAAGCGCGCGTGCGTGGCGACGCGCGGGCCGACGACGTCGATGACCGACCGCGGCGCGGCGCGCGTGGTGACCGCGTGCGGGTTGCCTGCATCGGCGAGCGTGAGGTCCCAGCGCTCGCCGTCGACGTCGAGCTGTATGTCCTCGGTGACACGGACCACGCCCATGTCGACCGTGACGAGGCCGTGCCGCTCGCGGTCGTCGACCACACAGGGCCGGAGCCCGGCATCGGTCTCGAAGGTGAGCTCCCCCGAGACCTGCGATCGGGCGCGCGCCACGTGCAGCACCGCGCAACGCAGGCCGTTGCCGCACATCTCGGGCACCGAGCCGTCGGCGTTGATCACGCGCATGCGCGCGACCGCGCGGCTCGACGAAGGAGGCAGGAGGAGGAGCAACCCGTCCGCGCCGACGCCGAAGCGGCGATCGCAGAGGCTCCGCGCGTGCTCCGGGGTGACCGCAGTCTCGTGGTCGGCCTCGACGAGCACGAAGTCGTTTCCGAGGCCTTCGTACTTGTGGAATGCCAGAGCCACGCGCGTGGTCCGAGGCTACCACGCGTCAGGCGGGGAACGCGGGAGCTCGCGCCCCGGACCAGCTCGACGTCCCGGCGCAGCAGGCCCAGGACCTTGCTCAGGAGGCGGACCAGCTCGTCGTTCGCCGCGCCGTCTTTCACCACGAGCTTCAACGTCGGTTCTGGCAACATACCCGGAGGATGTCGCGACCAGCCCTCACCAAGCCGATCGTGCTCAGCGGCTTCATGGCCACGGGGAAAAGCACGATCGGTCGAATCTTGGCCGAGCGGCTCGGAGTACCGTTCCTCGATACCGACGCGCTGCTCGTCGAGCAGACCGGCAAGGCGGTGAGCGAGCTGTTCAGCAGCGAGGGCGAGGCGTTGTTCCGCGAGCGCGAGGCGGCGCTTGTCCTCCCCATGCTGTCCGATCCCACGCCACGCGTGATCGGCTTCGGCGGAGGCACAGTCACCATCCAGCGCGTCCGCCATGCGGCGCTCGAGTCCGCGACGGTGGTGACCCTCACCGCGGGGCCCGAGACCGTGGTGGCGCGCGTGACCTCGCTCGCCGGGCGTCCCAACCTGCTCACCTCCTCCCCGCTGCTGCGCGCCAGCGATCTCCTCACGCTGCGCCGCGAGGCGTACGCCGAGTGCCACGCCGCGATCAGCACCGAGGGTCGCTCCCCGGAGCAGGTCGCAGACCTCGTGCTCGAGGCGATCGGCGTCGACGCGCTCGCGATGCCGCTGGGCGTTCGCTCCTATGCGATCGAGCTGACCGACGCTCAGCCCGGGCGCCTGGCCAAGGCCCTCCGCGATCTGGGCGCGTCGTCGCTCCTCGTCGTCACCGATCAGAACGTCCAGGCCGCGCGTGGCGCATGGCTCGCGCAGGCGCTCGCGGGTCTCGGTCTGCGTACGCACACCGTGACCATCACGCCAGGCGAGCCGAGCAAAACGCTGACCACCGTGGCAAGGATCTGGGACGAGGCGCTCCGCGTCGGCATCGACCGCGACGCGGTGGTGGTCGCGTTCGGCGGCGGCGTGGTCGGCGACCTCGCGGGCTTCGTGGCCTCGACCTTGCTGCGGGGCCTGCGATGCGTGCAGATTCCAACCAGTTTGCTGGCGATGGTCGACTCGTCGGTGGGCGGCAAGACCGGCTTCGACCACGAGACCGGGAAGAACCTGATCGGCGCCTTCTTCCAGCCGAGCCGGGTCATCGTGGATCTCGAGCACCTGACGACGCTCCCCCCGCGCGAGCGCGCCGCCGGGCTCGCCGAGGTGGTCAAGATCGCGCTGGTCCGCGACCTCGCGCTGCTCGAGGCGCTCGAGCGCGATGCGGCGCGGATCGCGGCGGGCGATCGCGACGCGCTCCGGCCCATCCTCCGCGCCGCCGTCGAGGCCAAGGTCCGCGTCGTTCGCGACGACGAGCGCGAGAGCGGCGAGCGTGCGCTCCTCAACCTCGGGCACACCGTGGGCCACGCGCTCGAGACCCAGGGCGGGTACAGCCGACTCCTTCATGGTGAGGCGGTCGCGATCGGCACGGTGCTCGAGGTCGCCGCCACCGAGCGGCTCGGTTTCACGGCGCGGGGGACGGCCGCGCGCGCCGCCGCGCTCCTCTCCCGGCTCGGCTTGCCGACGAGCGCGACGAGCGAGGAGCTGCGCGAGGCCTGGCCGTTCGTCCTGTCCGACAAGAAGCGCGCGGCGACCACAGTGAAGCTACCGCTCGTCACCGAGGCTGGACGAGGCCGGGTCGAGCGAGTCGAGCTCGTCGTGCTGCACGGCGCGCTTCTTGGCGATTCGCCCTCCTAGAATTTGGAAGTCGCGCCGCCCACCCGATACGCTTCCCCTCATGAAGCGGATCCGTGGATACGTAGTGTCGCTGATTGCTGTCGCTTGTCTGGTCGGCTCCGTCCTGCCGGCGTGCGCCACGAACGACCAGACGATTTTCATCCGCGGCGTGCTCGCCCCCTCGGCGAACCGGCAGGGCGGCTCGTGCGTCTACAACGGCGACGCGACCCAGGCGCTCCTGTTCCAGCCCACGATGGACGTCGGCCTGACCAATAGCTATTCGGCGGTGCTGCTCGTCGGCAATCAGCTCATCCCGCGCGGCGACCCGCAGAACAACCGTGCAGAGAGCAACCGCGTGCGCATCAACGGCGGCATCGTGAAGGTCTCGAACCCGGACGGCAGCCCCATCTTGAAGGCGGACGGCAGCCCCGTCCCCGATTTCACGTCGCTTGCTACCGGGTTCGCCGACCCGCAGAACAACAACGCCCCCGCCTACACGCCGATCGGGCTGGTGGTGGTCGACGCGCCGACCAAGGACGCGCTCCTTCCGTCGGTGGCGACGAAGGGCACCGCACGCACCATCCTGGTGACGGTGAAGGCCTTCGGTACGTCGCTCGGCGGCGAGGATGTGGAGAGCGGAGATTTCCAGTTCCCGATGCAGATCTGTCGCGGCTGCCTGGTGATCCAGGACGGTTACGACCCGGCGCGGGATCCCAAGGACGCAAACTGCCTCAAGGCTCCTGAATCGAGCGCCGGCGCGACCACCGGGCCCTGCTACCGCGGCCAGGACCTCCCGATATCGTGCAGGGACTGCCAGGGCCTCGACGTGTGCGATCCGAAGAAGCCGTGACCCGCGCGCGGGCCGCCGCGACGCTCACCTTCGGTCTTGCCACCCTCGCCCTTGCGGGCGCGGCCGAGGCCCGCCCGCAGATCTCCTCGGGGGTGACGACGGGTGTGGCCTTCACCGACTTTCGGGCCGACAACGGGCCGCGCCTCGCGTACCAGCTGGGCGGGCGCCTCGACTTCCTGCTCGGCCGGACGCGCCCCAGCGACATGGCCATCGGGCCGTACCTCGAGCTCACCACCGCCGCGTTCGACACGTTCGAGGCCGGCGGCGGCGTCGCCTGGTTGGTTCCGACCGGCTCGCCCGCCTTCGTGTTCTCGGCAGGCGGCTTCGCGCGGACGAGCCGCTTCGGGGTGGAGCCGGGCGCGGCGGCGACGGCCTTCTGGGGAGCACGGAGCTACAACTTCCACGCGTCGTACGCGATCGCGGCCGGCCTGTTCGTGCAGGGCCGCTACGGCCTCGCGGGCGACGGCCGCCAGGCCGATGCGCTGGCCGGCGTGCAGCTGGACCTGGAGTACTTCGCGCTGCCGTTCCTCTTCGCGTACGAGGCGCTCACGCGCTGAGCGCTCCGTCGTCGGGCGCCACCGAGGAAGGATGGTCCTACTCGTCGAGGGCGTCGTCGATGCGGACCAGGACGCGGCGGAGCATGTCGCGGGTGCGGCGCTCGACGGCCAGGCGGCGCGCGCGTTCCTGCTCGAGCTCGTGGGCCAAGGCGATGGCCGCGAGGAGCACGGCCTGAGGCGGCGCGGTCTTCCCGCTCGGCGTCAGCTCCGCGACCTTGGCGCTCACCGCGCCGGCGAGCCGCTGCAGCTCTTCTTCGTCCGCCGAGCTGACGACCTTGTAGCTCTGGCCGCCGATTCGAAGCTGCACGGGGCGCGTATCCATCGCGCCCGAAGCTAACACAGGGCGGCCGATCGTCGAGGCGCGGCGCCCTGGCCAGGCACCAGGCGGCTCGTGGCGCCGGTGATTCGGCAGCCGCGGTGACGTTGGCGCGCAGCGAGCGCGGTAGCGGGACCGCCTGGAGACGCGCAAGGGAGCGGGGGCAGGGTGAAAGGGTTGGTCGCCGCCGGCGTCTGCGAGCGACTCGAGCGGGGCGGCGATGCGCGGATCACCCGGTGGAGCGCCGCTTCGTTCCGCAGCCCGGTCGGGGCAAGCGCGGGGTCGATCGTGCTACACAACCTCGAGAGCCGAGCAGGTCGGCGGAGGGCGTATGTTTCACGTGAAACGTGTTGGTCCGGATCCTCTTGCGCATCTCGCAGAGCACCTGGCGCAGCTCGAGCGCGAGGGCCTGCGCCGTCGCGCCGCCGCGCCGCTTCCTGCGGACGCGCTCTCCTTCTGCTCGAACGACTACCTGGGGCTCGCCTCGCGCCCTGCCCCGTCCGCCCACTCCGGTTCCGGCGCCTCGCGCCTGATCGCCGGCGATCGTGACGAGCACCAGCGGCTCGAGCAGGCGCTCGCGCGCTGGCTGGGCACCGAGCAGGCTCTCCTCTTCACGAGCGGCTACGCGGCGAACGTCGGGACCCTCGCCGCCCTCGCGGGTCCGGCCGACCTCATCGTGAGCGACGCCCTGAACCACGCCTCGCTGATCGACGGCGCTCGCCTCTCGAGGGCGCGCATCGCCGTCGTCCCCCATGGCGACGTGGCCGCGGTCCGGACGGCGCTCGCGGACCGGACCGAGGCGCGCGCCTGGGTCGTGGTCGAGAGCTACTACAGCATGGACGCCGACTCGCCCGACCTCGCCGCGCTCCGCGACGCCTGCGACGAGCACGGCGCTGGGCTCATGGTGGACGAGGCACACGCACTCGGCGTCCTCGGCCCGCAGGGACGCGGTCTCTGCGCGGCGGCGGGCATCGTCCCTGACGTGCTCGTGGGTACGCTCGGGAAGGCCTTCGGCGGGCAGGGGGCGTTCGTCGCGGGCCGCACGGTCCTCCGCGACTTCCTCTGGAACCGGGCCCGGTCGTTCGTGTTCTCGACCGGGCTGGCGCCAGTGAGCGCCGCCGCCGCGCTCGCGGCGCTCGACCAGATCATCGGCCGACCGGAGCTCGCGGCGCACGTCGCCGCGATGGCGGCGCGGCTCCGCACCGGGCTGGAGCGCACCGGGGCGAGCCGGCTGCTCGGGTTCGGTCACGTGATCCCGCTCCTGGTCGGCGGCCCGGCGAAGGCCGTCCAGCTGGCGGAGCGCATGCGGGGCCATGGCGTGGGCGTCCATGCCATCCGCCCGCCCACGGTCCC
>JAYTBL010000301.1:0-4695 GCA_043736975.1 Polyangiaceae bacterium | reverse complement strand
GTCGGCTACCACAGCGCCGGCACCTTCGAGTTCCTCCTCGCGGCCGACGGTAGCTTCTACTTCCTCGAGATGAACACCCGTCTCCAGGTGGAGCATCCGGTAACCGAGCTCGTCGCGGGCCACGATCTCGTCCGCGAGATGGTGACCATCGCGCAGGGCGAGAAGCTGGCGTTCACGCAGACCGATCTCGTGTCGCGCGGCGCGGCCATCCAGTGCCGCATCTACGCGGAGGATCCGTCGAACGGCTTCCTGCCCTCGCCGGGCCGCATCGAGCGGCTCGTCACGCCGGCCGGCCCCGGCATCCGCGACGACGGCGGCGCCTATCCGGGCTGCGAGATCTCGAGCTACTACGATCCGTTGATCTCGAAGCTGTGCGTGTGGGCGCCCACGCGCGAGCGAGCGGTCGCGCGCATGCGCCGCGCGCTCTCCGAGTACATCGTGACCGGCATCCGCACCAACCTCGCGTTCCACGAGAAGCTGTTCCAGCACCCCGACTTCGTCGCGGGCAACTACGACACGGGCTTCATCGAGCGCCACAAGGAGCAGCTGCTCGGCTACCCCGAGGTGCCGGCCGCGAGCCGCCAGGCGGTCGCGGTGGCGGTGGCGATCGCGGCGGCGCGCATCGAAGGCGCCGCGGGGGCGTCGCACGCGAAGGACGGCGAGTGCGGCTCGACGCTGTCGCCGTGGGTCGCGAGCCAGCGCGCGCAGATGCGGCTGCGCTGATCCGCCGGGCGAAGTGGCCATTGCTGATCGGGGCGTCGCCGCCGATCGCCTGCTCGCCGTTGCCGCCGGCGGCCGACGCCGAACGTGAGCCCCTGAACCACCGTCGGCATCAGCTTCGCCGGTGACCGGTCCTCGAGCGTCGCGCCCTCGAACGTGAAGCAGCCCACGAGATCCGGCGCCGCGCACGGGTCCGGGCCTGCTTCGGCACCGGCCTCGCCGTCGAGCGCGGAGTCGTCGACCAACGCGTCGGTCGGCTCGGCGCGACGCCTCAGAGCGATTCCTCGAGCCAGCGGGACAGGATCCCGAGGACGGCGCGGGCGGTCTTCTGGGTCACGCGGGTCGTATGGCACGCGAGGTGGATCTGCCACCGCACCGCCCAGCCCTGGACCTCGATCTCCACGAGCTCCCGCCGTGCCAGACGTCCACGCGCGGCGACCCGCGGTCCGAACACGAGATTGTCGGAGTGCGTCGCGAGCTCGAGCGCCGCGCCGAACGTGGCTGCGGCGTGGCCGGCGGTGCGTTGCTCGAAGGGGAAGGGACAGAGGTCCTTGCCGCCCGCGACGCGCGTGTCCTGGAGGAGCAGCGGCATGACGAACGGGACGCCGAGAAGCGCCTCCTGAGCGATTGGCTGCTCGCCGAGCTTCTGCGCGAGCGAAGGACGCGCGAAGAGGCAGCTCTCGGCCGTGCCGAGGGGGTCGTGCGTGTAGAGCTCGCCGAGGTGACGATCACCTTCGAGCAACGCGACGTCGAAGACGTCCTCGAACGCGAGCGCGCGCGTCCGGAGCGGATCGAGCTCGAGGCAGGAGAAGCGCATCCCGCGCGTATTTCGCGCGAGCACGCCGGCGACGGTGGAGAGGAGCGACGAGGGCGCAGCGACGCGTACCATCGGCACCTGGACCTTCTCTGCCTTGAGCCCGCGCACTCCGCGCGCGATCTCCTCCAGCATCGGAATGGCGCGGAGCCCGGCCATGCTCACCGCGACGCCGCGCGAGCCGCGCGCGAGGAGCTGCGCGCCGACGAACACCTCGAGGCGCGCGACGGCCTTGCTGACCTGGGACGGCGTGACCTGGAGCTGCCGTGCGGCGGCGGAGATCGACCGCATGTGATGCACGGTCAGGAACGTGATGACGTCGTCGAAGCGCAGGCTCTCGGCGTCCTTCATGGTTTCGCGAGCAGAGTATGGAACGCAAAAAGACCGTGCGTCTCCGCACGGTCTCTTAGGGGCGAACGGCGCTGCCCTCGGGTGAGGGCGACCGCCGGGCAGGCACTACTTGGTGTTCGTGCTGCCGGTGTTGCTCTTGCCGCTGCCCTGGTTGACGATGATCTCAACACGGCGGTTGTTCGCGCGGCCCTCGGGGGACGCGTTGTCGGCGATCGGGGTCGAGGGGCCCATGCCCTTGGCGGTGATGCGATCGGACGCGATGCCACGCGAGACGAGGTACGTGCGCACCGAGTCGGCGCGCTTCTGCGACAGCTCGGTGTTCATCGCGAGGGCGCCCTGCGAGTCGGTGTGGCCCTCGACGACCATCGTCGAGTCCTTGTCCTGCTTGGTCAGGGCGTCGGCGACATCGTTAAGCTTCGTCTGCGCGGTGCCGATGAGGGTCCACTTCGCGGTCTCGAACAGCACGCCGCCCGAGAGGGTGATGACCATCCCGCGCGCCTCCTGCTTGACGCTCGCGATCTTGGCGAGGTCCGCCGCGGCTTGCGCCGCGCGCTTCTCGGCGTCCATACGGCGGGCCTGCTCGTTCTGGAGCGCCTCGCCCTGCACGTTGAGCGCGTTCTTGGCGGCGCCGAGCTGCGCGCTGGTGGTCTGGAGCGCCTGCGCCTGGTTCGCTTGCGCCTGCGCGGCGATCTCGGCCTTCTGCTTGTCGGCCGCGATCACGCGAGCGCGGCTCTCGGCGAGCTCCGCGCGACGGAGCGCGATGTACGAGGTGTCCTTCGTTCCCTGAGAGTCGGACTCGTCGGCGAACTGACGCTCCGCGGCGTCGAGCGACTCCTTCGCGGTGTGGAGGTCGGCGGGGTCGAGCTGCGCGGCGGGTCCCCCTGCGGCGCGCGAGTAGGCGGCGCGCGCATCGACCAGCTCTGACGGCGGCGCGGTGGTGCCGCACCCGATCATCGAGAACGCCGAGACCGAGAGGACCGAGAGAAGCCCGAGCTTGATGGAGGTTTTCACTTGCCTGCTCCCTGGATGACCTGGTTCTGGAGATTGGACTTCTCGGCCGCCTGGCCGACCTCGCCCTTCGCCTTTTGCTCCTTGGCGAGCGAGAGCGCGAGCTCCGCGTCTGCCTTCGCGCGGAGGAGCATCGCCTCCGCGCGCTTGTTCTCTCCGTCCTTCATCAGCTTGCGCGCGTTCGTGGTCTGGTCCTGCGCGAGCTTCAGGTGAAGCTGCGCCGCGGGAACGTTGTTCGCACCGAGCTCCTGCGCGCTGCGGTCCGCGGCCTCGACGTCGGCGAGGGGCTGGGTCGGCGCCGGGTAGCTGCTTCCACATCCCACGGCAAACGCGACGGCGGCGCCAGCAACTGCACCAAACAAGCTTCGATGTACGATTCGATCCGAGATCATTGGAGTGCTCCTTGAGCAGGGCCGCTTCGACTCCAGTGTCGCGCAGCGTGCTCACCGCAATAGCACGGACCGGACCACTCCCGCCTGCGACAAGCGAAACGCCCTCCCCTCGCGGTGTTACCGCATGGGAAGGGCGTTTTCGGGGCGCAGCACCGCGTTGCGCTTCGCGCCTAACGGTCCCAAACGGGGGCCGCTGTGGCAGAATGGCCGTCGATCAGCCGCCGTCAGGGGCGGGGCATTCGTTCTTGCAAGACTTCTGGACGCAGCCGAAGAGCCCGAGGCCGATCGTCCGCGTCGCCTGCGGGACGGAGATGAGCCCCGAGGCGCAAGCAAGGATGTCCTGGCCCTTCGCGATGCATTCGAGCGCGTCGCCCGCGACGCTCTGGCAGACGCAGTCGGCCGCGCACTTGGCTACGTCCGCGCTGCACTGCGCCTTGACACACGCGACGCAGACGCCTGTGGTCGACGCACCGTCGGCGATCGAGGCGTCCGGGATCTCGGCGAGGAAGTCCTTCTTCGGATCGCAGGGCGGCGCGGCGTCGGCCGTGTCCGTCGCCGCATCCTTCGTGCCGGTGTCGGCGGAGGTCTCGGCGACGCTCGCGTCGGGGGTCGGTGTCGGCGTCGGCGTCCCGTCGTCGGAGGAGCCACCGCAGGCCTGGACGCTCGCGGCGGCCGCAACGAAGCTCACCGAGGCGAGCGCAAGAAAGAATCGGATACGCATGGAGTCCTCCCGGGAAATACCCGGTGTTTCTTACACGATGAACGCGACGCGCGCTACCTGGCGTAAGGTTCCGGAGATGCGCGTGGGCCGCTCGATCGCCTCCTCTCCTTTCTTTGCGTTGCTGATCGCTGCGGTGGGCGCCTCGGCCTGCTCCGACGACAGCGGCCCAGACCCCGCGGCCAGCGTGAAGAACGTGGATGTCCGGTTCACGCTCGGGACCGACGCGGTGCCAGGCTTCCTCGACGTCCCCTTCCCTTCCGATGCGTACCTGAAGGACGGTCATTTCATCAGCACCTTCCCCGGCATCGAGCGGACGTTCAAGAGCAACTCCGACGTGCTCGGGACGCAGCTGGGGCTCCTCAACGGCTGGTCGCGCATCGCGCCCACGCTGTTCGCGATCGAGGACCACGCGCTGCCCAGGAGCGACAGCGGCGAGGTCCCGGGCGCGGGCGTCGACCGCCAGAGCCTCCCCTCCGACGAGGATGCGTGCAAGGCCGACGACAGCTCCGTCTTCCTCGTGGATCTCGAGGCCGCTGATCCCGCGGCGGCGCGCGTCCCGTGCCGCGCCAGCGTCCTCGACGAGCGCGATCTCGAGAGCAGCCGCTACCTCGTCGCGGTCGGGCCGGCGCGCGGCTTCGTGCTCGCCGAGGGCCACCGCTACGCTGCCGTGCTCACGAGCCGGCTGCGGC
>JAYTBL010000300.1:0-11090 GCA_043736975.1 Polyangiaceae bacterium | reverse complement strand
CGGGGTGCTCGTTCTCGAAGGCCTCGAGGCTCTCGCGCGTGATCTCGACCTCGATCACGCCATCGCGCTCGATGGTGGACTGGCAGCCGAGGCGCGAGGTCGCACGCACGTCGAACGCCTTGTCGAGGATGTCCTCTTCTTCTTCTTCCTGCTCGCTGAGGAGCTCGGCGCCCTTCTGGACGTACAGGTGGCACGTCGAGCACGCGCACACGCCGCCGCAGGCGTAGCCTTCGGGCGCGTCGATCTTCTGCGCAGCCTCGAGCAAGCTCGTGCCGACCGGGACCTCTGCCTCGCCGTAACCCTTGAATCGAACGATCGCCATCGCGCTGCTCCTACCGTGAAGCCGGCGGCGGGGGCAGCGGCGCGCCATGCGCCAGCTCGATCCCCTTCGCGTGCTCCACCGTGCGCTCGACGCTGTCGAGTCGCTGTCCTTCGATCGCCTTGGCGATCGCTCGGTTCATCCTTCGCCCGGCGAAGTCCTTGGTCGCGGCATCGAGGTCGTCGATGCGCAGCTGGACCTTGCGCGGGTCGGTGCCGTTCGCCGCCTCGCTCAGCGCTGCGAGCGCGGCCTCGATGCGAGCGCGCTCGCCGGGCTCGAGGAGCTCGTCGTCCGAATCGATCGACTTCTGCGTCGACGTCCCGATGCGGTGCGCCTCGATCTTCGCCTCGGCGAGCCGGCGCGCGAGGAGGTCGGCCTCGCCGTGGTCGATGGCGTCGATGAGCATCTGCTCGACGGTCTCGTCATCGAGGCCGAAGGACGGCTTCACATCGACCGTCTGCTCGATGCCCGTGCGCTCCTCGCGCGCGTGAACACTGAGCAGGCCGTCGGCGTCGACGCGGAAGGTGACCTCGAGGCGCGCCATGCCCGCGGCCATGGGCGGGATGCCCTTCAGCGTGAAGCGCGCGAGGCTGCGGCAGTCGGCGGCGAGCTCGCGCTCGCCCTGCACGACGTGGATCTCGAAGCCGGTCTGCTTGTCCTCCTGCGTGGTGTAGGAGGCGCGCGCCGCGGCGGGGGTGGTGGTGTTGCGCGGCAGCACGCGGTCGACGACGCCGCCGCCGACCTCGATGCCGAGCGAGAGCGGGATCACGTCGAGGAGGAGCACCTCGTCGCCCATGCTCTGGCCGGACAGGATGTTCGCCTGCACGGCGGCGCCGAGCGCCACCACCTCGTCGGGGTCGATGTCCCCGAGGGGCGCCCTGCCGAACAGCTTCGCGACGTACTCGCGGACGGCAGGCACGCGCGTGGAGCCGCCGACCAGGATCACGCCGTCGAGGTCCTCGGGCTTGGTCTCGGCGTCGCGGAGGGCGCGCTTGCAGGCAGTGCCGGCGCGCGCGAGCAGCGGCGCGACCAGCTCGTCGAAGCGCGCGCGCGTGATCACGAACGAGGCCGGCTCCTTGGCGAGCGGATTCTCGACCTCCACCTCGAGGGCATCGGTGAGGCCGTGCTTCACCTGGCGGGCGACGTCGAGCACCACGCGCACCTCGGTGGGCGACGCGGTCGTCGCGTCGCGCTTCGCGAGCAGGAAGAGCTCCTCGGCCAGCGCGCGGTCCATGTCGTCGCCGCCCAGCGCGCTGTCGCCGCCGGTGGACTTCACCTGGAAGACGCCGTCGTCGAGGACGAGGATCGTGATGTCAAACGTGCCGCCGCCGAGATCGAAGACCGCGAACCTGCCATTCTGCTTCTTCTCGAGGCCGTAGGCGAGGGCGGCGGCGGTGGGCTCGTTGAGGAGCCGCAGCACGTCGAGACCGGCGAGCCGTCCGGCGTCCTTGGTGGCCTGGCGCTGCGCGTCGTCGAAGTACGCGGGTACGGTGATGACCACGCCGCCGACGCTGCGCAGCTCGTCCTCGGCGAGGCGCTTCAGCGCGCGCAGGATCTCCGCGCTGACCTCGACGGGCGTGACCACGCGCTCGCGCACGTCGAAGCGCACGACGTTCGCCTCACCCGCCTTGGGCGACACGAAGGCGTACGGTCCCATGCGGCGCGTCTCCGGGTCGTCGGCGCCGCGGCCCATGAAGCGCTTCACGCTCACGATGGTGTCGCGCGGGTGCTCGGCGGCGCGGACCAGCGCGTCGCTCCCGACCAGCACGTCACCGCGGTCGCCGTAGTGAACGGCGCTGGGCAGGAGCGCGTGCTGGTTGCAATCCTGGATGGCGATGGGCCGCTCGTTCTTCACGTACGCGACGAGCGAGTTCGTGGTGCCGAGATCGATGCCGATCGCGCGGGGTGCGGCCTTGGGGTCGAAGATCTCGAGGAGTGTCATTCGTTCTCCTCTTCGATGGCGCTGACCTCGTCGAGGAAGCGCTTGTAGAACCGGAGCTCGCCCAGCAGAGGCACGAGCTTCGTGATGGTGGAGACGTCGGAGGCGGCCGCGAACCCGGCCGCGAGCTTCTTCTCGATGGCCTGCTTGCGCGCGCTCATGGCGGCGCCGATGGCGCGGACCTTCGTGAGGTCCTTCGCGGCCCGGGCCTCGGACAGCGCCTCGCGCTCCTCGAGGACTTCCATGAGGAACGCAGGCGTGGCCTTGGGCTCGTGGTTCTCGCCCACGGCGATCCCTGCCGCCGCAAACAGCGCCTCGGCGCGCTTGATGGGATCGCGCACAGTGCGCCACGCCTCGTTGACCGACGCCGCCTTCTCGAGCGCGGCGCGGCGCTCGCTGGCCCCGGCCTGCGAGTACTTGTCGGGATGTAACGCGCGCGACAGCTCACGATGCGTCTTCTCGACGACCGCAAGATCGATATCGAAGCGCCTCTGCAGGCCGAGCAAGTCGAACGGGTCCACGGTCAGACCGTGAACGACGTGCCGCAGCCGCAGTTCGATTTTTCGTTCGGGTTGATGAACTTGAAGCCCTGGCGCATCAGGGTCTTCTCCCACTCGAGCGTCGAGCCGTGCAAGTAGAGGAGGCTCTTCTTGTCGACGACGACGCGCACCGCCCCGCCGCTCGTGGACGTGAGGTCGTGGACGACGTCGCGCGCGTTCGGCGGGCCGTCGTGGAACTCGATCACGTACGAGAAGCCCGAGCAGCCACCGCCACGGATGCCGACGCGCAGCGCCGTCTCGGGGCGACCTCGCTTGGCGATCTGCCCGCCGATCGCGTCGACCGCCGCCTGGGTGATGAGCAGCTCCAGCTTCTTCGGCTGCGCGCTCGGCTGCGCCGGCGGCGCGTGCTGATGAGAACTGGTGGAGGTGCTCATGGGAGGCTCACTCGGCGGCGCTGCGCTTCGCCGCTTGCTTGGTGCGGTAGTCGGCGATCGCGCTCTTGATGGCGTCCTCGGCAAGGACCGAGCAGTGAATCTTCACCGGCGGGAGGTTCAGCTCCGTCACGATGTCGGAGTTCTTGATGGCCTCGGCCTCCTCGACCTTCTTGCCCTTGATCCACTCGGTGGCGAGCGACGAGGAGGCGATGGCCGAGCCACAGCCGAAGGTCTTGAACTTCGCGTCCATGATGACGCCTTCGTCGTTGACCTTGATCTGCAGGCGCATCACGTCGCCGCAGGCGGGCGCGCCGACGAGGCCGGTGCCAACGTTCGGGTCGTCCTTGTCGAGGGTGCCCACGTTGCGCGGGTTCTCTGCGTGCTCAATCACTTTGTCGCTGTACGCCATGATTTCTTCTCCAGATCCTTCGAAATTTCAGTGTGCGACCCACGCCACGCTCTTCAGGTCGATGCCGTCTTTGTGCATCTCGTAGAGCGGGGACATGTTGCGAAGGTGCTCGACCTTCTTGATGACGAGGTCGACGACATAGTCGACCTCCTCTTCCGTGCTGAAGCGTCCGAGGCCGAAACGGATGCTCGAGTGCGCGAGCTCGTCGCCGACGCCCAGCGCGCGGAGAACGTAGCTCGGTTCGAGGCTCGAGGAGGTGCACGCCGAGCCGGAGCTCACCGCGACATCCTTGATGGCCATCATCATCGCCTCGCCCTCGACGAAGGCGAACGAGATGTTGAGGTTGCCCGGGAGCCGGTGCTCCATCGAGCCGTTCACGAACGTCTCCTCGAGCTTGGCTTGGAGCTTGGTGCGCAGGCGCTCGCGGAGCGCGAGGAGCTTCACGCCCTCGACCTTGCCCTCGTTCATCATGATCTCGGCGGCCTTGCCGAAGCCCACGATGCTGGGCACGTTGAGCGTGCCGGAGCGCATGCCGGCCTCGTGCCCGCCGCCGTCCATCTGGGCGACGACGCGGAGGCGCTTGATCGGGATCTTCACCGCGGTGCCAGCGGGCACCACGGTGGTCTCCGCGTCGGTAGCGCCGTTGAGCTCGAGCAGCTTGTTCGGGCGCGCGCCGCATGCGGCGGCGATCGCGGCCCAGGTTTCGCCCTGCTTGGCGACATGGAGGCCCGCCGAGCGACGGACGTAGAGGGCGCCGACGCCCTTCGGCCCGTACATCTTGTGCGCGGTGATGCTCGCGAGGTCGACGTTCATCTTCTGGACGTCGAAGTCGACCTTGCCGATGCCCTGGACGGCGTCGGTGTGGAGGATGACGCCCTTCGCGCGCGTGATCTTGCCGATGGCCTCGAGCGGCTGGACGGTGCCGATCTCGTTGTTCGCGAGCATGACCGAGACGAGGATGGTCTGCGGCGTGATCGCGGCCTCGACGGCCTTCGGGTCCACGAGCCCGTCCTTGCCGACGGGGAGGTAGGTGACGACGAAGCCCTCCTTCTCGAGGCGCTTGCACGTGTCGAGCACGGCCTTGTGCTCGATCACCGTGGTGATGATGTGGTTGCCCTTGTCCTTGTAGAACTCGGCCACGCCCTTGATGGCGAGGTTGTTCGACTCGGTGGCGCCGGAGGTGAAGACGATCTCCTTCTCGCTCTGCGCGCCGATGAGCTTCGCCACGCGCTCGCGTGCGACGTCCACGGCCTCCTCCGCCTGCCAGCCGAAGTGGTGGCTACGGCTCGCGGCATTGCCGAACTTCATCGTGAAGTAGGGCAACATCTCCTCGAGCACGCGCGGGTCGACCGGGTTGGTCGAGTTGTAGTCCATGAAGATCGGGAAGGTGATGCTCATCGGTTCTCTCTTCGGCTCTCAGGTACGGAAGCCCGCAACGAGGTCCGGGACCTCTTGCTCGGCGGGGTGGTGGTCGCAGCACGAGCACGCGGGGAGAAGGCGGTCCTTCTCGCAGAGCGAGTCGCAGGCGGCGAGGTACTCGAGGCTCGCGCTGATCTCCCCCTCGAGCTGCTGAAGGCGCGCGATCTGCGAGCGCGTCTCCTCGAGCTTCTTCGCATAGACCTCGCGCACGCCGCTCATGGCCGCCGCGGCAGAGGACGCCGAGCCCTGCTCGACCTCCTTGACGATCCCCTTGATGTCCGGGAGGCTGAAGCCCAGGTCCTGAAGCTTCTGGATCCAGCGGATGCGGACGAGCGCCTCGGGACCGTAGAGCCGGTAGCGCCCCTTCGAGCGGCCCGCCGGCTTCAGCAGCTCCATCTGCTCGTACAGGTGGATGGCCCGCACGGTCTTGCCCGATTCGCGCGCGAGATCGCCCACCTGCATGGATGCGGGCGGGGACGCGAGGGGCTCGAGGAGGGGGAGGCGGTGGTTCTGCATCGGAGACCAGCAGGCGGTTAGCTAGTGGAGGAGGGACCCGGAATCAAGCCCTACTCTAACGTTAACGTCAGAGTTGAAGCTAAACAAGCGGTACCAGGAGGTATTTGTGGTCCCGCTGGTATGCTTGGCCTGTGGCGAGCGACGACGAGTCGACCCAGCCCATCGACATTGCGGCCCTCAAAAGCTCGCTCGCGTCGCTGGGTTCGAAGGAGAAGGCGGCCCCTCCGGAGGAGGCCTTCGGCACCGATGAGCACACGGCCGTCGGCGTGAGCCGGCCGGCCGACGAGATCCTCGACTCCGACGGGCCCTTCCCGGCGCTCCAGCCGACCTCCTCGATCACGCGCATCAATGTCGCTGCGCCACCGCGCACACCGCGCATGTTGCCGCTCTCGCCCCTGCCCGCGGACGAGGAGGCGGCGTTCACCATCTCGCCGTCCATGCCGGGGACACGGCCGGCTTACGAGGCCGTGCAGGCGCTGGTGGCGGCGATGGGCGCGCGCTCCGAGAAGAGCGATCGCCTCGCCCAGACCGACGAGACCGATCCCGGTGAGCTCACGCGGATGTCCACTGACGAGCCGGAAGCCGTGGAGAGCGAGGAGGCGAGCACCGCAACGCGGCTCCCCGCTTTCCCTTCCGCGTGGTCGGACGCCGAGAGCGTGCCTTCGGGCCGCGCGACGGCCCGAACCGGCGCGATCCGCGACCCTGTCGCGGCGGCGATGGCAGCGGCAGACCTCCCCGTCGACGACGAGGCCGGCACGCTGGCAAGCGTGACCAGGCCGCGTTCGGAGAGCATGTTGTCCACGCATCGCACGCCGCCGGCGGAGGCCTTGCACCCGGCCGACGAGGACGACGACACGCGCATGGGACGGCTCGCGCCGGACGCCGTGCGCGCGGTGTTCGCCGCGGCGGAGCACGCCGAGCCGACGCGTGTGTTCCACAGCTCGCCAGATCTCCTCGGCGACGAGGCGGAGGAGCTGGACGACACCGACCTCGAGCCCGAGGATGAGGATGAGCCCGAGCTCCTCGACGAGGACTCGCTGGAGCTCGCGAGCGAGCCCGACGACGACGCTGACGGCGACGACTTCGACAAGACCGGCGAGGGCGTACCGTTCGGGTACGGTGGCCACGAGGAGCACCACGAGCCGGAGCCCGAGACGGCGGCCCCCGCGCTCATCGCGACGCCCCGGCTCGTGGAGCTACCGACGCCGGAGCTGCCCGACGAGCTGCCTCGGTTCTCGCTCGCGTCGATCGACGACATCGTCATCAGCGCCAGCGCAGACGACGTGCAGATCATCTCGCGGCCCGTCTCCAGCATCTCGTTCCCCGCGAATTTCGACCAGCACCCCGGCCTGGAGGTGCCGGACGACGAGGCCGATGCCCTCGACGACGACGAGATCTCCTACGACGAGGATGGCGGAGCCACGCTGGCGCGCATCGAGGACTCTCCTGCGTTCGAGATCGCCGAGAGGCCCTCGCCCGTCGCGCGCCCCACCGCGCCGCCCGCGCCGCCCTTCCAGCCGCCCGCCCCCGTGGGCCGCGCCATCATCCCCGCCTACGCGGTCGACACCGACGACGACGAGGATCACCTCCAGCAAGCCGGCAGCTTCCGCGCGCTCGTCGACCTCTATCGCCTCCGCGCCGCCGACGGGCCGATGCCCATGACCAAGGCCACGCTGCTCCACAAGATCGCGAGCGTGCACGAGTACCAGCTCGCGGAGCCGGAGAAGGCCTTCGAGCTGCTGCTGGAAGCCTTCGATCTCCGCCCCGGCGACGACGACATCGTGGCCTCGCTGGACCGCGTGGGGCGCGACGCGGGGCGCGTCGGCGAGCTCGCCGAGCGCGCCCGCAAGAACCTCCACACCGCCGACGTCGAGCTCAAGATCATCCTGCTCGGGCACCTCGTGTACTGGTACGAGCGGGTGCTCGGGCGCGGCTCCGAGATCTCGCCGTTCGTCTCCGAGCTGGAGCGCCTCGACAAGAGCCATCCCGTCATCCTGCGCCGCGCCGCGCAGCAGGCGGCGGCGAACGGCGACGTGAAGAGCCAGCGCGAGCTGCTGGTGCGCGCGCTCGACCGCACCGCGCGGCGCGACGAGAAGGTACAGCTCCACCTCGCGCTGGCGAGCGCGCACGCAGGCACCGCCGAGGCGATCCGGCACTACGAGATGGCGGTCGCGAACGACTACACCTCGGTGGTCGCGCTGCAGGGCTACGAGCGCGTCGGCCGCGAGCAGGGAAAGCACGGACAGGTGGAGTGGTGCCTGGAGCGCCAGGTCGACGTCGCGCTCACCAGCGCCGAGCGCATCGACGCGCTCATGAAGCTCGCCGACCTCCACGAGACGAAGTTCCTGAAGCGCGAGCGCGCCGCGGAGATCCTCGAGCGCGTCGTCGCGATCGAGCCCGCCCATCCGCAGGCGCTGAAGGCGCTGGAGCGCTGCTATCACGCGCTGCGCGAATGGCCGCGGCTGGCGCGCGTCCTCCGGGCGCGCGCCGAGAACACCTACGACAAGAAGCAGAAGACCGAGCTTCTCGAGCTCGCCGCCGAGGTCTTCGAGTCGAAGCTCGCCGATCCCGAGGCCGCGGTGGAGGTCCATCGTGACCTCCTGCTCGTCGACCCCAAGCACCGCCGCGCGCTCGGCGACCTCGCGCGCCTCTACGAGAAGCTCGGCGACTGGGGAAACATGGCGACCTACAAGGCGCGCGTCGCCGAGCTCGCGCCCACCAAGCGGCAGGCCTCGCAGCAGCTCGTGCTCCTCGGCGACTTCCTGGCCGCGCCCGAGCGGGACGCGCTCGCAGCCCGCATGCAGTACGAGAAGGCGGTCACCGTCGACCCCACGAACGCGACCGCGTGGGAGGCGCTGCAGCGCCTGGCTGCGGCGGCGGGCGACGACCGGCGCGTCGCGCAGTGCCTCGCGCAGCGCGCGAAGACCGTCGATGGGCCGCGCCAGCGTGCGGCGATCTACGTCGAGCTCGCGAACCTCTACGCCACCACCGGTGACGAGCGCGCCGCGCGGGACGCGTTCGAGAACGCGGTCGCCGCCGACCCTACCAACGAATCGGCGGCCATCGCGATGCTCGACGTCTTCACGCGCGAGGAGCGCTGGAAGGAGGCGGCGCCGCTGTGCGAGCTGCTGGTCAACGCCGCCACCCGCGATCAGGACTCCATCACGCTCTTCACACGCCAGCGCCTCATGACGCGCATCGGCGCCGCGCTCGGTGACGCCGACAAGGCGATGACCTCCTCCCTCGCCGCGCTCGGCATCCAGCCCGACGATGAAGGCGCGCAGGCCGATCTCGTTGCAGTCTGCACGCAGTGCCGGGACCAGCCGCGCGTGGTGCTGCGCGCGAAGGACTGGCTCACGCGCATCGCCAGCGGCCCGCGCGCCGAGGTGCTGCCCGGGGGCGTGCTGCTCGGCCTCGCGCAGCTCCAGCGCGACGCCGGCGAGCTGGAGGCCGCGGCCGGCACCCTAAAGCACGCGCAGCGGCGCGATCCCGATCATCCCGGCATCCCCAAGGAGCTCGCCGAGGTCTACCTCGCGCTCGGAGACTTCCCGCGCGCCTGCAAGCTGATGGTCGACATGGGGCGCAACGCCACCACCTCCGACGCCCGCTTCCAGCTGCTGTGCGATGCCGGCGAGGTCTGGGCCAAGCGCGCCGGCGAGCTCGACGAGGCGGCGATCGTGTTCGAGGAGGCCCGCACCATCAAGCCCCTCGACCACTGGCTGCTCCACACGCTCATGTGGGTCTACGGCGAGCGCCAGCGCTGGGACGATCTCTCGAACGTGCTCGAGGGCATCGCGCAGATCCAGGAGAGCCCCGATCGCAAGGCGAAGAGCTTCTTCGCGATGGCCCAGGTGGTCCTCGAGAAGGTCGGCGATCGCCGCCGCGCCGCCGAGCTCTTCGATCAGGTCCTCGACATCGACAAGACCCGCCTCGACGCGTTCGAGCACCTGGTGCGCGCGCTCACCGAGGTCAAGGACTGGGACACGCTCGACCTCTTCTACCGGAAGATGATCGCGCGCACCAAGGACGACCCGAACGGCACACCGCTGCAGTTCTTGCTCTTCAAGCAGCTCGGGCTCCTCTACCGCGATCGCCTGGAGGATGCCGCGCGGGCCTACGAGGCGCTCGAGTATGCCGCGCGCCTCCAGCCGGACGACGCCGAGGTCCGGAAGATCGTCACCGAGATCCTCGTCGTCACCGACAACCTCGACAACGCCGTCATGCGCGCCCGTGAGCTCATCGCGCGTGAGCCCCACGACGTGGAGCTCTACATCGAGCTCTACGAGCTCTTCCTGCGGCAAGGCTTCGTCGACAAGGCCTGGTGCACGGTCAACGTGATCGCCCAGTTCCGCGAGCCGACCGAGGAGCAGCGCCAGTTCCACGAGGACTACGGCCCGATGCTCCTCAACCAGGTGCCGGGGCAGATCGTGGAGCAAGCGTGGCGCTCTCACGTGCTCCACGCCGACCTCGACCCGACGCTCACGAGCCTGTTCGCGCGCATCACCCCGGCGGTGGCGCGCATGCGTTACTCGCAGCTGCGGCCCGATCAGCTGGTCTACGCGCAGGGTCAGCCGTTCACGCCCGCGCACTCGCGGCTCTACGAGGCGATCCGCATGACCTTCGCGAACGCCGCGGAGATCCTGCACATGGCGCCGCCGAACCTCCTGCTCGGCGATCCCGGGTCGCCCTTCCCCTTCGCGCCGGCGCTCGCGCCGTTCGGGGCGGTGCACGTCGGCGTGCCGGCGGTCGAGGCGCGCTCCGAGTCGCTCATCTACGTCATCGGCAAGCGGCTCGCGGAGCAGCGGCCCGAGCTGCTGACGCGCGCGTTCTTTCCGGCCGTCTCCGACCTCACGCTGCTGCTCAACGCCGCGGTGCGCGTGAGCCGGCAGGAGCGCGCGAAGGACGCCGCCGGCGCGCAGCTCGACGCGAACCTCAACGCGAACCTCACGCCGCCGGAGCGCGAGGCGATCCGCTCGATCGTGATGCAGGCGGCGATGGAGGGCGGCCTGGTCGACGTGAAGCGCTGGTCGCAGGCTGCTGATCTCTCGAGCATGCGCGCGGGGCTCCTGCTCTGCGGCGACGTCGGCCCGGCGCGCAAGACCATCCTCGCCGAGCCGCAGTCGACCGCCGATCTGCCGCCGCGCGAGAAGATCGGCGAACTCTACAAGTTCGCCACGTGTGATCTCTACACGGACCTGCGCGGCGCCATCGGCGTCGCCGTGCGGGAGTGAGGGTTCACTTGGCGATGCGGAGGAGATCGCTCTTGTTGGGGTTCGCGTAGCTCGCGACGTACACGTAGCGGTCGTCGAAGGAGATCTGGCTGAGCTGCGCCACGTCCCTCACGAGGAGGAGCGGGAGGCCTCCACACTTCGCGACGCGCAGGAGCGACCACGCACCGGCGCGCAGCGACGTCCAGTAAACGTAGTCGCCGTCGAGCTGCAGATCGCTGACCGCGGTGCCGCTCTCCACGGCGACGCGTTCGCTGCTCCCGCCGTTCCGCGGGACGCGCCGGATCAGCCTCGAGGTGGCCGCATCGGCCATGTAGACGTACGTC
>JAYTBL010000299.1:0-11090 GCA_043736975.1 Polyangiaceae bacterium | reverse complement strand
ACGCGAACCTGCTCGACGGCGTCCGCGTCGACTACTACGGCACGATGACCCCGCTCGCTCAGATGGCGAACATCGCCGTCCCCGAGCCGCGCCTCCTCACGGTGAAGCCGTGGGACAAGAGCGTGATGAAGGCGGTCGAGAAGGCGCTGCGCGAGAACGACATGGGCATGAACCCCATGGTCGACGGCGACCTGATTCGCATTCCCCTGCCGCCGCTCACGGAGGAGCGCCGCAAGGAGTTCGTGAAGATCGCGCGCAAGTATGGAGAGGAGTGCCGGGTCACGATCCGGAAGGCCCGCCACGAGGCGCTCGACATGTTCAAGGAGATCGACGACAGCGGCGGCGCTCCCACCGACGACGTCGATCGCGCCAAGAAGAAGGCGGAAGAGACCGTCGCCGAGGCAACGAAGACGGTCGAGACGATCATTGGTACAAAAGAGAAGGATATCATGGAGGTATGATTACCTCCGCCTTCTCCAATCGCGGCTCGCGCGGGCGGCCGAGCGGCTCTTGCGCGCCGGGCTTGACACTCGCCCAGCATAGGGGTGAGCCTGTTTCGCGTTATCGCGTTGTCGCGTTTCGCGTTTTTTGGGCGCAGATGGCACTGAACGGGCGGAGCCGTTGAGTTGATGCGGGCAATCGCAGCGGGTGTGAGCGATGTCGGGCTCCAGCGGGAGCACAACGAGGATTCCTTCGTGGTGCTCAAGGAGTACGACCTCTACGTCGTCGCGGACGGCATGGGTGGCCATCGCGCCGGCGATGTCGCGTCGAAGCTCGCCACCGAGACCATCAGCGAGTTCTTCAAGTCGACCGCCAACGACGACGTGACCTGGCCGTTCCACTTCGACACGAACCTGTCGGAGGAGGAGAACCGTCTCCTCACGGGCATCCGCGTCGCGAACCGCCAGATCTTCGAGCGGTCCACGCGGTCGCGCGAGTACCACGGCATGGGCACCACGGTGGTGGGGGCGATGTTCAGCCCTCGCAAGAACCGCATGTACATCGGCCACGTGGGCGACTCGCGCTGCTATCGCGTGCGTGGTGGGCAGATCCAGCTGCTCACGCGCGACCACTCGCTCATCAACGACTACCTGCTCGCGATGCCCGACCTCACCGAGGAGCAGCGCAGCGAGCTCCCGAAGAACGTCATCACGCGGGCTCTCGGGATGCAGGACCAGGTCGTCGTCGACATCCAGCACGACGAGCCGCGCCCGAACGACGTCTACTGCCTCTGTTCCGACGGCCTGTCGGGCATGGTGGAGGACGACGAGATCCTGAAGATCGTCAGCTCCGCGCAGGACATCGGCGAGGCGTGTCGCAACCTCATCGCCCGCGCGAACGAGCACGGCGGCGAGGACAACATCACCGCGGTGCTCATCAAGATCGAGGAGCACCTCGATACCAAGACCGAGGAGATCCCCGCCCTGGACCACGCGCGCTCGGGCAGTACCGTCCCCGCGCAGGGCGCGCACGCTGGCGTGGCCGCCGTCGTTTCCGGCGGCGACGACGACGAGCTCGGGATGAGCGACGAGCCCACCGCGCCCGGCATCGCCGGCGGCGGAGTACCGGGGGCGCTAGGCGTCCCGGGCGGGCCGCGCAGCAAGCCCCCGACCGCCTGAAGCAATGCAAGACCTCCTCGACCTCTTTCGCTCGCTGACCAAGAACCTCGATCAGTTCACGATCGACCACGGCCAGACGACGTACGCCATCCTGATGGCGATCGTGTTCGTCGAGACCGGCCTCGTGATCATGCCTTTCCTCCCTGGCGACTCGCTGCTGTTCGCGGCGGGCGCCGTCGCGTCGCGCGGCTACCTGAGCGCGCCGCTGCTCGCGCTGGGGCTCATCGTCGCCGCGGTCGTAGGCGACACGGTGAACTACCAGATCGGCAAGGCGATCGGGCCGCGCGTGATGAAGAGCGAGAAGTCGCGCTTCTTCAACAAGAAGCACCTCGCCAAGACGCACAAGTTCTTCGAGAAGTACGGTCCGAAGACCATCGTGCTCGCGCGCTTCGTCCCGATCGTCCGGACCTTCGCGCCCTTCGTCGCCGGCGCCGGCGCGATGAACTACCGCACGTTCATCGTCTACAACATCGTGGGCGCGGTCTCGTGGGTCACCCTGATGCTGGGCTCGGGCTACCTTCTCGGCCAGATCCCGTTCGTGAAGGAGCGCTTCGAGCTCATCGTGATCGGCATCGTCATCCTCTCGGTCATGCCGATGGTGGTGGAGTGGTGGCGCGCCCGCGGCGAAAAAGCGGAAGAGTCGAAGGCCTGACCCGGCCGCCTCTTCGCAGGTCGGCTCGACCTCATCATCGACACCGTCTCCGCGCCGCACGACTACAACGCGTATCTCGGTCTGTTGCGCGCGCGCGAAACGATGGCACTCGTCGGAGCTCCCGCGAGCCCCTCGCCGCTCAACGCGTTCGCGCTCCTCGTCGGTGGCAAGCGGCTCGCCGGGTCGATGATCGGCGGCATCAAGGAGACCCAGGAGATGCTCGATCACCGTGCAGTCATCCCCATCCAGAAGATCAACGAGGCCTACGAGCGGGTGCTCGAGAGCGATGTCCGCTACCGCTTCGTGCTCGACCTCGCGAGCATGCGAAGCTAGAGCTCCCCGACGATGTCGACGTCCTGGTCGCGGAGTAGAGTGCTAACCTGACGCCATGGCGCAAGACGTATTGCGGGAGCTGGCGACGGCGAGCAGCAAGAACGAGCCCGCCTACACGGCGGAAGGCGAGAGCCCTGGCGACCTCGGCGCGATCCGCGCCGCGGCGCAGGCCTGGCGGGATGGGCCGCTCGAGCGGTCGCTGGCGAAGGTACCGGCGCGCCTCGGGCGGTTCGCGACCTGGAGCGATCTCGACGTCGAGGACCTGCGGACGCCCGCCGACGCGCCCATCGACTACCTGAAGGACCTCGGTCTCCCCGGCGAGTACCCGTTCACGCGCGGCGTGCAGCCCTCGATGTACCGCGGTCGCCTCTGGACCATGCGCATGTTCGCGGGGTTCGGCACGCCGCAGCAGACGAACGAGCGATTCAAGTACCTCCTCGCCCAGGGCCAGACCGGCCTCTCGACCGCCTTCGATTTCCCGACCCTCATGGGGTACGACTCCGACAGCCCGCGCTCGCTCGGCGAGGTCGGCATGTGCGGCGTCGCCGTCGACACGCTGAAGGACATGGAGATCCTGTTCGACGGCATCCCGCTCGACAAGGTCACCACCTCGATGACCATCAACGGGCCCGCGATCGTGCTGCTCGCGTTCTACATCGCGCTCGCCGACGTGCGCGGCATCCCGCGCGACAAGATCGGCGGCACGGTGCAGAACGACTGCCTCAAGGAGTTCATCGCGCAGCACGCGTGGCTCGTGCCGCCTCGTCCCGCGATGCGCATCGTCACCGACATGATCGAGTTCTGCGCCACCGAGGTGCCGCGCTGGAACACCGTGTCGATCAGCGGTTATCACATCCGCGAGGCGGGAGCGACGGCGGGCCAGGAGCTCGCGTTCACCATCGCCGACGGCATCGGCTACGTGGAGTCGTGCATCGAACGCGGGCTCGACGTCGATTCGTTCGCGCCGCGGCTCTCGTTCTTCTTCGACGTGCACAACGACTTCTTCGAGGAGATCGCGAAGTTCCGCGCCGCGCGCCGCCTCTGGGCGCGCCTCATGAAGGAGCGCTTCGGCGCGAAGAGCCCGGAGAGCATGAAGCTCCGCACCCACGCGCAGACCGCGGGCGTCTCGCTCACCGCGCAGCAGCCGTACAACAATGTGGTGCGCGTCGCGCTCCAGGCGCTCGCTGCGGTGCTCGGCGGAACGCAGTCGCTCCACACCAACTCGCTCGACGAGACGTACGCGCTCCCCACCGAGGAGGCGGTGAAGATCGCCCTCCGCACGCAGCAGATCATCGCCGAAGAGAGCGGCGTCGCCTCCACCATCGATCCCCTGGGCGGCAGCTACTTCATCGAGGAGCTCACCACGCGCCTCGAGACCGAGGCGATGACCTACGTCAAGCGCATCGACGAGATGGGGGGCATGGTCTCGGCCATCGAGAAGGGCTATCCGCAGCGCGAGATCGCCGCGAGCGCCTACAAGTTCCAGCGCCAGCTCGAGGCCGGAGAGCGCGTCATGGTCGGCGTGAACAAATACGGTGACGGCTCGAACAAGGACGCGAACATCCCCCTCCTCCGCGTCGACGAGACGGTGCAGAAGCTTCAGGTCGACAACCTCACCACCGTGAAGGCCGCGCGTGACGCCGCGCGCGTCACCGCGTGCCTCACCGCCGTCCGTGAGGCCGCGCAGAACAAGACGAACCTCATGCCGCCGATCATCGAGTCGGCGAAGGCCTACGCCACGCAGCAGGAGATCTGCGACGTGCTGCGCGAGGTCTTCGGGACGTACACCGACCCCGCCGAGTTCTGAGCGAGGGGCGGATGGCGGAGCGCGAGGGAAGCGGAGCGCGCCGTCTCTATACGGTGGCCTACGAGCCTCCGGAGCCTGTCGATGATCCGCGGCCGCGGGTGCTGTTCTGGTACCGCGCGTACGCCGCGCTCATGCTGCTCGCGTCGCTGGTCTTCCTCGCGTTTGCCACGTTCGTCGGCTGGGCCCAGACCAACCCGGAGATCGCGATGCTGCCCGGCTCCGCCGACGCGCAGACGAGCGCGGTCGTGATGTTCCTGGTCGGCGTGACCGCGGTCGGGCTCTACGGCACCGCGACGTTCATGCCGATGAGGCCCTGGGCCTGGACGCTGGGCCTCGTGGTGATCGCGCTCGGGCTCCCCGGGCTCACGATCGTCTTCTGCCTACCGATGTTCTTCGCGTGGATGAAGCCTGCGGTGAAGGCGGCGTTCTGTCGGCTGTGATGATCGAAGAGCGGGCGGAGCTGGCTAGTGCCACGGGCGTCCGACGCGTACGCTAGCAAGCATGCGTCGCCGTGGTTGCGCAGCTGTCGTCGCGATGGTCGGGCTCGCGGCTTGCAGCACCCGCCTCGTGATCGATGACGATTCCGCGGACGCGTCGACGGACGCAGCAGGTCCGCCGTGTGAGTCGGGAGCGGTCGTCGGCGAAATCGCGGTTTGGTACACCTGCTCTTCGAACTGAGCGAACGCTCGGCGCTACTTCGAGCGCAGTACCCAGTGCCCCGTCGCGTCATAGCGCACGACCGACACGCCGCCGCACGGAAGCTCCACGGCCTGCTTCGTAGCGCCGGCCACCATCTGGAGCGCGTGCTGACCGCAGGGCACCGTGACGTTCAGTGGCGTCTTGCCGATCGCCACCCCGTCGACGAAGACGTCACGGTCGGGCGGCGCTCCTTCGCTGCGGAGCGTGGTGGTCAGCTGCAGATCATCCTCGGCGGGCGACGAGGGGGCGGCCGCTGGTTCGGGCGCGGGCGATGCGGGCGATGCGGGCGACGACGGGGGCACGTCATTCCGCGGCCGGACCGTCGCGGACGTCGTCCGTGCGACGGGCTTCACCTCGAGCGCCGACGCGCTCGGTGATCGCTCGAGGACGAAGACTCCCGCCGCGATCATCAAGGCGGCGGCGAGGCCCGCGAGCGAGGCGCCGATGACGAAGCCGGCCCTGCCGGGCTTCACCTCGGCCTCCGAGGTGCGGCTCGTCGCCTGCACCAGGCGCGGCAGCTCGCGCATCTTCGCGATCGGGTCGTACTGCACGACCTCGTCGCGCAGGCTCGCGGGCGGAACGCTGAGGACCGCCGGCGTGCGCAGGTAGTCGATCATCGAGCCGTCCTGGACACTCCGGAGCTGCTCGGCCTCCGACGCCTGCGTAGCGATCGCCATCGCGAGCGGCGTCGCGTGCTGCGCGCGAGCGACGTGCGCCGACGAGGGGAGCGCGCCGCCCAGTCGCATCGAGGCGGGCACGTCGGCGAAGCTACCCGGCCGGATGCGCACCGGCGTCACCACCGGCTCCGGCGAGGCGTTGCGCCAGGCGAGCTGCAGCGCAGCGACGTCGGAGTGGGTCGTGGAGAGCGCCTGCGCGATCGCGTCACGACCCTTCCCTTGCTCGGCCGTCGCGACATCGGCGAGGAGCGCCTTCATGACGCGCGTCACCTGCCGCACGTCCGCCGCGACCCCATCGCGCGTGGTCGGCGCGAGCGCGTGGAGATCGAGGAGCGCGATCTCCCCGTTCACGAACACGAAGATGTCCGCATCCTCGAGCCCCGCCGTCACGTATCCGAGCGCATGCACCGAGGCGACCACGCGCGCCAGCGCATCGCCAAGCTTCATCACGCGCGCCACCGGCAGCCGCTGGCCGGCGGCGGCACGCGCGCGCAGCGACGCGAGCGACTCCCCCTCCGGCGGCTCGAGGACCAGGTACGGTAGGCCGTCGGGCGTCGCGCCGTCGTCGCGAACGAGCAGGGGCGAGCCGAGCGTGTTCGCGATGCTCGCCTCGCGCGCGACCGCTTCGCTGTCTTTCTTCGCGAACGGCAGCTTGAGCCACGCAGTCGAGCCGTTCCGGTGCGTCGCGAGATGAATCGTCGCCGTCGGCGTCCGGTGGACAGCGCTCTCCAGGCGGTAACGCTGATCGAGCAGCGCTCCCGCCAGCGAGAGCGAATCGGCGATGGACGTTTGGCGCTGTCTCATGCGTGAACGCGGATCACTCGCTAACCGTAACGTCCATGGGGCCAACCTCGCAGCACTGCTCGGCGTTCGCGCGAGGATGCGTGGGAGGCCGGAGCGCCTTTCGGCACACGCACGGACTCACGAGTCCGAGATGCGCGCCGCGATCTCTTCCCCCTGCTTGATGGAGTCGGCGATGCCGGTTCCGATGAAGCCGTTGCCGCCTACATGAAGGCCGGGGTGGCTCGCCGTCCGCTCCAGGAGGCGCCGCATGCGCCCCAGATGACCGACGGTCGGCTGCGGGCTCGCGCCGTCGAAGCGGAACACCTTCGAGAACGTGGGCGCACGCTCGATGCCGATGATATCGCGCAGCTGCTCGCGGGCGACGCGCACCAGGCCGTCGTCGTCGCGCTTCAGGAAGTGCTCGGCGCCGGCGCCGCCCACGGACACCCGGAGCAGCGCCTGCCCGGCGGGCGCGCGGTGGTCCCACTTGCTGGAGACGAACGTACACGCCACGATGGGCCGGTTCTCGCTGCGCGGGACGAGGAAGCCGTCGGCATCGAGCGGGTGTCGGATGTCGTACTTGCGGTAAGCGAGGCAGACGTGCGCCGACGAGACGTAGGCGACGTCCCCGAGCATGCTCGAGAGCGACGGGTCGAGCTCCTCGACGAGGCGAGACGACCGGATCGCGGGCATCGTGAGCGCGACGTGGTCGGCGTGGAGCGTCCCCTTCGCGGTCTCCACCACCCACCGCCCGCGCGGATCGCCAGCAAGCAGGCGTACCACCTTCGTCGCGGCGTTGCCCGACGACAGCTCCGCGTCACGCAGGCGATGCGCGACGTAGGTCACGAGGTCGCCGATCCCGCGCTTGAGCGACAGCAGCAGGCTGCCCTCGTGCTCGCCGCTCGGACCGGCCTCCTTGCGGGCCCTGCCCACCGCGCGCATCGCCCGCACGAGCGAGCCGTACTTCGCCTCGGCCTCGACGAGCTGGGGCGCGCACGCGCGAACGGACAGCGACTCGGGCTGCCCGGCGAAGAGGCCGCCGAGCAGCGGGCCGGCGATGCGTTCGGAGATGTCGGGTCCGAGCCGCCTCGTCACGAACGCGGCGATGCTCTCGTCCTCGTCGCCGTCGAAGATCCGCCGTGGGATGAGCGGCTCGAGCAGCATGCGCAGCTTCGTATCGAGGCCGAATAGCTCGGTGTCGGCGAACGGACGCCACCCGGTGGGGATGCCCAGGACGAGTCCTTCGGGCATCGCGTGCAGCTGCTTCTTCCAGACGATGTAGACCTTGCGGGTGTCGGGCCGCGTGCCGATCAGCTCGTCGCCCAGGCCAACCGCCTTCGCCAGGTTCGTCGCGTGCGGCTTCGTCGCCACCCAGGAGTCGGGGCCGCCATCGATGGTGAAGCCGTTATGGCTCAGCGTGAGGAGGTTCCCGCCGAACCGCGGGGCGGCCTCGACGATCGTCACCGAGCAGGGCTCACGGGATCTCTCGAGCGCGTGCGCGGTCGCGAGCCCCGTGATTCCGCCGCCGACGATGACGACCCGCTTCATGCGCCCCCGGGCGCGAGCTCGCGATCATCGCTGCCTGCGCCGCTCATCAGCGCGCCGAGGTGCGGTGCACGTAGTCGATGACCGCCTCGACGTTCTCCATCGGGGTCTCGGGCAGGATGCCGTGCCCGAGATTGAAGATGTGGCCGACCTTGTTGTCGACCTCGTCGAGGATTCGCTTCGAGGCCTGCTCCGCGAGCTCGCGCGTGGTGAGGAGGATCGTGGGGTCGAGGTTGCCCTGCACGGCGCGATCGGCGCCGACCTTCTTCCAGCCCTCGTTCATCGGCGTGCGCCAGTCGAGGCCGATGACCGAGCCTCCTGCCTCGCGCATTGCCTCGAGCAGGTGGAGCGTCCCGGTCCCGAAGTGGATCACCGGGACGCCGCGCTTCTCGATGTCCTTGAGGATGTGCATGACGTGCGGCATCACGTAGGTCCGGTAGTCGAACGCCGATAGCTGACCGACCCAGGAGTCGAAGAGCTGGACGGCATCGACCCCCGCGTCGATCTGCTTGTGCAGGAAGCGCCGGACCACCTCGGCGAGCTTGTGCATGAGCGCGCCGAACGTCTCGGGCTCCGCGTACATGAAGCGCTTCGCCTTGGCGAACGCCGTGCTCTTGCCCCCCTCGACGAGGTAGCTCGCGAGCGTGAAGGGCGCGCCGGCGAAGCCGATGAGCGGGACCTTGAGCTCCTTCTTCAGGAGCTTGATCGCCTCCAGGCAGTAGCCGAGGCCCTCCTCGATCTCGAAGTCGTGCAGCTTGTCGACATCGGCCTTGGTGGCGATGGGCGAGAAGATCACGGGGCCCTCCCCCTTCTGGAAATCGAAGGGCGCTCCCATGGGCTCGAGCGGGAGGAGGATGTCGGCGAACAGGATCGCGGCATCCATGCCGAACTTGAGGGGTTGGAGGGTGACCTCGAGGGCAAGCTCTGGGGTCTTGCAGACCTCGAGCATCGTGTGCTTCGCGCGGAGGGCGCGATACTCGGGCATGTAGCGGCCCGCTTGCCGCATCATCCAGACGGGCGTGCAGTCCACGGGCTCGCGGCGACAGGCGCGAAGAAACCGGTCGTTCATCGCGGGCAGCGTATCCCAGTTTTCGGGCTAGTACCGGGTTCCCGAAGCTCGTGCGGGGTTGCGGTACGCACGAACTTCGGGGACCTGGTACTCGGTGCTCACTTGGGAACCACCACGTTCACCGTGCATTTCGCGCTGCAGCCGTCGCCGTCGACTAGGTTGCCGTCGTCGCACTGCTCACCCTGGGCGGTCTGGACGGTGCCGTCGCCGCAGCGCGGGCCTAGCACGCAGCCCGCGGCGCACTTGCCGTAGCCGCCGGTGTTCTTGCCGTCGTCGCAGGCCTCGTTCTTGGTCTTGATGCCGTCGCCGCAGATCGGGGCGCACGAGGTCTTCGCCTTCTCGAAGCCGCGCAACGTGAGCTTGTAGTTGCTGCCGTCGGTGTGCCGCTCCGCCTGGAAGAGGTCGAGCTCGTACATGCCGCCCTTCGTGAGGCCGAGGGTCGCCGCCATGGCGGTGTCGAGCGTCACGCTGCCGGCCGTCGGCGGGTGGAGGCCGCCGAGGTCCACGGCGAGCTTGCCGTTCACGAAGACCCAGACGTCGTCGTCGCCGCGGAAGTCGAGGACCTCGCCGCCCTGAAACGTGAAGTAGTAGCGGAGCTCGCTCGTGAAGTGGAAGTTATGGCCTTGGCCGGCGTAGTCGCCCCAGCCGAGACCGTCGATGTTAAAGAACGACGAGCTGTCATAGACGTACGAGTCGTCCGACTGCTTCACCAGCGTGAGGGACTTGTCGAAGATCGTCTTCTCGACGGCGGGATTCTCGATCCACCACGCCGCAAAGCTGGCGGCGCTGGTGAGCTGCTGGCCGAAGGCGTTGCTGCCGTTCGTGGAGAGGAACTCGGGGAAGCCGGACGCGCCGAGCACCGGCTTCACGAGGCCCGTCGTCTGCGCGCTGCCCGAGTATTTCTCGAAGTCCGGGTTCGTGACCGGCGTGAAGTCGCGGTACACGATCGGGATGTCGATCGACGCGGGGAGGCCGGACGTCACGACCGAGCACTGGAAGCCAGGCTCGAGGGTGCACGTGACGCTGCAGCCGTCGCCGCTGCGACCGTTGCCGTCGTCGCACGCCTCTCCGGGGAACTTCACGCCGTCGCCGCAGACCGCGGAGCACGCGCCGCCCGCGCACTTCGGCTCGACGGTGCAGGTCGGCGAGCAGCCATTGTACGGGCGCAGGTTGCCGTCGTCACACTGCTCGGAGCCCTCCTTGTTGCCGTCGCCGCAGGTCGTCGCGGTGCACGGCTTTCCGGGCGTGCCGCAATTGAACCCGTTCTCGAGCACGCAGATCGGGCTGCAGCCGTCGGCGGCGGCCGTGTTGCCGTCGTCGCAGTCCTCGTTGCCGGCCACGATGCCGTCACCGCACGCCGTCGCCACGCACGCGGCGCCGACGGTGTCGCATTTCCAGCCCGGCTCGATGACACACTTCGCGCTGCAGCCGTCGCCGCCGCTCCCGTTGCCGTCGTCGCACGTCTCGCCGCTCTCCTTCACGGCGTTGCCGCAGCCAGGCTTCGACGTGCCGCCCTCGGGGTTCGGCGGCGTCGGGTTCGAGGGTCCGAACTGGTTCGTCTCGTCGGGCGGGAGGATCGCGTTGTCGAGCTTCTTGTCGCCGGCGAAGTCGCTGTCACCTCCGTCGCCGCCTCCACATCCGTACGCCGCGAGCAGACCGAGGGCCGAGAGGGCGACGAGAGAGCCACGACGACGCATCGACATACGCATTGCCTCCAGATGGCCGCTTCGATCGCTCGACGCCGCTAGATCGAGCGACGACGGACGAAGAGGTCAGTAGGGAAGATCAAACAGGTTCCACGAAAGTCTCGCAAGAGCGTCGGGGAGCTCCGCGCGCGATCGCGGCGACACACTCTCACCTTGGCGCTCAGCGCGTCGTCAGCGCGTCGTCAGCGCGTCGTCAGCGC
>JAYTBL010000298.1:0-4702 GCA_043736975.1 Polyangiaceae bacterium | reverse complement strand
CGCCGATGCCGTCGTCGTTCGAGTCGAAGTAGGAGCGGGTCCTTACCTCGTAGATGACGGCGTCCTTGTACCAGAGCGGATCTTTCACGACCGCGACTCTGCCCGCGCCCAGGCTCGCGTTCAAGCGATCAGCCCAGCAATCGCGTGCGGCAAATTTGCCCCAGAACTGCCGTCATTCTCGGAAGATGCGGCCATTTCTGCAGGAACCCCCGGGGCTGATACACTTCGCCTCAGTGGCGGAGCGCGGTTCTCTCGACTCCTTGAAGGCCGGCACGCTCGGCCAGTATCGCGTGCGCGGGCGTATCGGCTCGGGCGGCATGGGAGACGTGTACGACGCGATCCACACCACGCTCGACAAGCGTGTGGCCATCAAGACGTTGCGGCGGCGCTTCCTCGAGGACGAGGTGGTGGTCACCCGGTTTCTCCGCGAGGGCCAGCTCGCGTCGCGCATGCGGCACCCGCACATCGTGGACGTCACCGACGTCGGCGTGATCGACGGGCTGCCGTGCCTGGTCATGGAGCACCTCGAGGGCGAGACGCTCTCGCAGATGATCCGGCGCGACGGGCCGATGAAGCCGAGCGCGCTCGTCGACATCCTCCTGCCCATCATCGCCGCCGTCGACTTCGCGCACGACCACGGCGTCCTCCACCGCGACCTCAAGCCGTCGAACATCTTCCTCTCGCGCTCCTGGAACGGCGAGGTGCAGGCGAAGGTGCTCGACTTCGGCATCTCCAAGCTGGTGCACGAGTCGACCGAGGCGGCGCTCACCACCGACTCGTCGTTCGTGGGAACGCCCCACTACGCGTCGCCCGAGAGCGTGCGCGCCGAGAAGGCGTCCGACCGCCGCTCCGATCAGTACTCGATGGGCGTCATCCTCTACGAGGGCTCCACGGGCGGGCGGCCCTTCGCCGACAAGGGCGCAAGCTTCGTCACCATGGCGATGGCGATCTGCGCAGGCGACTACCGCGCTCCGCGCGAGATCAACCCCGAGCTCCCCGAGGCCTTCGAGCGCGTCATCCAGCAGGCCATGGCGCTCAGCGCGAACGACCGCTTCATCGGGATGCGTCAGCTCGGCCAGGCACTGCTCCCGTTCGCGAGCGAGCGCGCGCGCGTCATCTGGGCGCCGTCGTTCCGCAACGAAGGTACCGACAGCGTTCCCAAGAGCAACCTGGAGACGCAGGTGCTGCGGCCCTCGAGCGGGATGACCGCGGTGCTCTCCCATCCCGCCTCGAACCCGAGCCAGCGCGGGTGGCCCTCGGCGAGCGTCCGCCCGTACCCGACCTCCAGCGGTCCGCCTAGCCACGGCGCGCATCCCAGCTCCACGCCCAGCCCTTCGGTGATGAGCGGCAGCGGCCATCACTCGGTCCCCATCAGCATGATGAACGACCGCACGCCCAGCTTCGGCGCAGGTCACAGCAGCTCGCTCCAGGGCGTCCCGGCGCCGAAGCGCAGCGGGGCCACGCTCGCGACGCTCGCCATCCTCGGCCTGATCGGCCTCGGCCTGATCGGGGCGGTCATGCTGCGCGTCTCGAACTGGAAGCCCGCCGCCGACGACGGCGTCGCTGCGGCCGCCGCGGCGCCCTTCACCGTCGACGTCCAGTCGACCCCGGACAGCGCGGTCTTCGAGCTCGACGGCACGGCCGCCGGCTCGGGGCGCTTCACGAAGGAGCTCCCACGCGACGGCGGCAAGCACGTCCTCCGCATCAGCGCGCCGGGCTACGAGACGCTCCTCGTCCAGTTCGACGACACCCGACCTCCGCCCAGCATCGTGGCGCTCCGCGCCAGCGCCGCGGGCGCCTCCTCGAGCACCGGCGCCGGCGACAAGCCCGCCAGGCCGCAGGTCGTGCCGGCTCCCGTGCCCGTCGGACAGCGCCCTGGCTCCCCGGTGAAAGGGAAGCCCCCGGAACGACCGAGGACCGATAACATCGACCCGTGGGAATGAGGCTGAAGAGGCAGGCCGGGAGTCGCCTGGCGCTGGCCGCGCTCGTCGCCCTGGGGATCGCCGCGAGCACGCCGAGCGCGCGGGCGCAGGCCGGTCCCAAGCCTGACAAGGCGGCGAACGAGCAGCGCGCGAAGGATCTCTTCGCGAAGGGCGACACCGCCTATGCCGAGGGTCGCTACGAGGAGGCCCTCGCCGCCTTCCAGGACGCGTACACGCTGAGCGGGCGCCCCCAGCTGCTCTTCAACGTCTCGAACGCGCTGGAGCGCCTGGGGCGCTACGCCGACGCCGTCGACGCGCTCGAGAGGTACCTCGCGAGCGGCAAGGCGAAGGATCGCGAAGTCGTGCAGAAGCGCCTCGCGAACCTGAAGAAGCGCGTCGAGGAGCAGAAGAAGGAGACCGATCGCCTCGCGAAGGAAGAAGAGGAGCGACGCGCGAAGGCCGACGCGGAGCGCAAGAAGCCTGACGGTGATTCGCCGCCGCCGCCCGCGGCGCCGCCGCCGCCCGACAGGCCGACACCGGTCGTGCCCATCATCCTCCTCGCGGCGGGGGGCGCCGCGCTCGTCACCGGCGGCGTCTTCGGGGTGCTCACGCTCTCGGCGCGCAGCGACGCCTCGAAGGGCTGCAAGGACTCGCCGAGCGGCCGCCTCTGCGGGAGCGACGTCGGGTCGGCGATCGATCGCGAGAAGACGTTCGGCATCGTCACCGACATCACGCTCGCCTCGGGCATCGTGCTCGCAGGAGTCGGCGTGTTCCTGCTCCTGTCCGGAGGAGGCAAGGAGGCCTCGGCCCGGGCCCAGGCGATCGTGAACGGTCCCGTGCGTGCGACCGCCGGACCGGGTGGCGGGGGGCTGCAGGTTGTCGGCGCGTTCTAGGCTCGCGCGCGCGGCGCTCGCGCCCGTCACGCTCGCCCTCGTGCTCGCGTCGAGCTGCACGCTCACGCGCACGACCGTCGACTCGTGCGCGAAGAGCTCGGACTGCCGCGCGGCGTTCGGGGTGGGCCGCGTCTGCAACCTGGGCAGCGGCCTGTGCGAGACCGCGCCCCTCAGCCCGCGCTGCGCCACCACCTTCCCGGTCGACGTGCTGAGCCGCAGCGAGAGCTATCCGGGCGTCCTCCTGGTGGGCTCGCTGATGGACCGCAGCGTGGAGAGCCAGCGGGCGCGCGAGAACGCGATCCGCCTCGCGGCCACGCAGGTGAACGAGGCGAAGGGGGTCGACGGGCGCCTGTTCGGGGTCGTCTTCTGCGACGTCGCCGAGAGCGCGACCTACGACTCGGCGAAGCGCACCGACGCCGCGGTGGCGAGCGCCCTCTACCTCGCCGACGTGGTCGGCGTGTCGGCCATCGTCGGCCCTTCATCCTCCACCGACGCCCTCGCGGTGTTCAACGCCGTCAAGGATCGCGACGTGGTCGTGATCTCGCCCGCCGCCACGAGCCCCGCGCTCACCGGCGCCGACGTGAAGACCGCGACCGACGACGTCCCCGGCCTCCTGTGGCGCACCGCGCCGCCCGATACGCTCCAGGGCGCGGCCATCGTGCGGCACCTCCGGACCGCCTTCCCGACCGTGAAGAGCGTCGCGCTCGTCCAGGAGAAGGGCGCCTACGGCGACGCGCTCACGCAGGTCGTGACCGAGGGCTTCGGCGTGGAGGGCCGGAGCGTGAAGCCGTTCGCCTACGCCACCTCGAGCGAGCGCGATGCCGCGATCGTCGCCGCCGGCGCCGCTGGGACGACGATCGTGATCTTCATCTCCTCGCAGACCGCCGACGGCATCGCGTTCCTCAACGCCGCGCAGTCGCTCCAGAGCTACGGCGCGACCACGCTCTTCCTCACCGACAGCGCCGCGAACAAGGATCTCCTGAGCGGCGCGGCCGGCGCCGCCGCGGCGTTCCCGCGCGTGATCGGCAGCCGGCCCGCGGTCCCGCAGGGTCCGACCTTCGAGCTCTTCAAGACGAGCTTCAACGCGGCGTTCCGCCAGGACCCGAACACGTTCTCGTTCGTGCCCCACGCCTACGACGCGTCGTGGCTGGCATTCTACGGCACCGCGCGCGCGCTCCGTCGCGACCAGCGCGTCACGGGCCGCGGCATCGCGCGCGGGCTACGCTCGCTCAGCGATCAGAGCCCCCAGGTCGCGGTGAGCCCCGCGAACTGGAACACCATCATCGACACGCTGGGCGGCGGCGGCACGGTCAACCTGGTCGGCGCGTCGGGCACGCTCGACTACGACTCGGTCACCGAGGAGACCACGGGCCTCGTCGACATCTGGAAGATCTCCGCCGACGCCAAGGCCATCGACACCGTCACCACCATCGACCCCCGCTAGCTGCGCTGCGCGGTTGGGGGGCTGCGGAGGGGAGCGGGCCTCCTCCGGCCGCGGTCCGCTGTCTCGCTGCGCGCGGGCGGTCGCCTGCGGGTCCGCTAGGAGTCGTCGGATTCGTTACCGCGGAGGCCGTGCTTCTTGGCCATGTCGTGGAGGTGCTTGCGGTCCATCTTCGCCTCGCGGGCGGCCGCGCTGATGTTCCCGGCGTGCCGGCCCAGCAGCCACTTCACGTAGCGCTTCTCGAACTCGCCGTCGTACTTCGCGCGGGTCTCGCGGTAGCTCTTGTCGGGCTCGAAGTGGAAGGCGCCATCGGACGCGGCCTGTCCGGTCGGCAGCGTGACGACGCCGATCTCCTTCGAGCCGGTAGCCTGCGCCATGTAGATCGCGCGCTCGAGAACGTTGCGCAGCTCGCGCACGTTGCCCGGCCAGTCGTGCGCCGCGAGCGC
>JAYTBL010000297.1:0-4702 GCA_043736975.1 Polyangiaceae bacterium | reverse complement strand
GCCCGTCGACGAAGGTCTCGGCGACGTTGCCCTTGATCCGGACCGTGACCGACACCGGCGCGAGCTTCGCCGTCACGTCTCCGCCGGCGCCGACGTAGAGCTCCGCGCGCGTCGAGACGAACGTGCCGTCGACGAGGGCGCCGCCCTGCGGCGGGGGCGGCGCCGAGGCGAAGGCCTCGACGTCGACCGGAGGCGCGGCCAGCGTCAGCGAGCTGCAGGCCGTGCCGGTCTCGGCGCCGCTGTCGACGGCCGGGGTGGCGGCGTCCCCATCGACCTCGGGCGCGGCGTCGGCGGTGGTGGGCGCGGCGGCGTCGTCCGTGGCGCCGCCGTCGGGAGGGACGAGGCTCGCGTCGCTACCGCTGCAAGCCGTGACCGCGACAAGGAGGAGGAGCGCGACGGATCCAGAGCGAAGCATGAACATGGGAAGGTCCTTTCGAAGCTATGATCCCCGCCGAAAGTGGGGTTCGAACGCTCATTAGCCGCCCCTCACTGCTCCCTTTAGCGATGGCTGCCGATTTTCGATCCGCCTTCCCCGCCACGCGTCGCTCGGCGGTCGCGGCCGTGGGAAGCGACGACCCGGCCGAACGCGCGCGCTCGTTCGACGTGCTGGTGCGGGCGTACTGGAAGCCCGTCTACAAGCACGTCCGCCTGAAGTGGAACCGGCCCAGCGCCGACGCCGGCGATCTCACGCAGGGGTTCTTCGCGCGCGCCTTCGAGAAGCGTTGGCTCGCGGCGTACGAGCGGGACAAGGCGCTCTTTCGCACGTACCTCAAGGCGTGTCTCGATCGCTACGTGATGGAGGCCCTGCGCGACGAGAAGCGCCACAAGCGCGGCGGCGACGCCGTCCGCCTCAGCCTCGACTTCGGTTTTGCCGAGGCGGAGCTGGCGCGCTCCGGCCCCGCGAACCCCGAGGCGGTCGACGCCGTCTTCGACGCCGAGTGGACGCGCAGCCTCCTCGCCTCCGCCGTCGAGGCGCTCGACGCGCTCTGCAAGGAGCAGGGCAAGGAGCTCTACGCGCGCGTCTTCACGCGCTACGTGCTCGACGCCGACGGTGACGGCCGCGCCGGGCGCCCGTCGTACGCCGCGCTCGCGGCGGAGCTGGGGATCGCCGTGACCGACGTGACGAACTACCTGGCCTGGACGCGCCGCGAGTTCCGCCGCCTCGTGCTCGAGGCGCTGCGCGACATCACCGCCACGGAGGACGAGTGGCGAAGCGAGGCGCGCGCCGTTCTCGGGGTCGATCCGTGACGATGCTCGACGATCGCGCGATCGCCGGGCTGCGCGCGCTGGTCGCGGAGCCGGGGGCAGGGGACGTCCTCGGTGATCGCTTCGAGCTCCGTGAGGTGATCGGCGAGGGCGGCATGGGGGTCGTGCACGGCGCGTGGGATCGCGAACGCGAGCGCGAGGTGGCGATCAAGGTCCTGCGCGCCACCGGCGAGGACGATCGCGCGCGCTTCGATCGCGAGCGCGGCGCGCTCGAGGGAGCCTCTCACTCCTGCCTGGTTCCTTACGTCGCGAGCGGCACGCACCAGGGGGTCCACTGGGTGGCGATGGATCGGCTCCACGGTTCGACGCTCGCGCAGCGTCTCCTGCGGGGCCCGCTCGGCATCGCGGACACCGTGGCGCTCGGGCGACGGATCGCCGACGCGCTCGCGAGCGTGCACCGGCAGGGCATCACCCATCGTGACGTCAAGCCGTCCAACGTCTTCCTCGTGGACGACGCGCCGGCGAACGTGCGCCTGCTCGACTTCGGCATCGCGCGCGACGCGACGGCGGCGACGCTCACCCGGACGGGAGCGCTCGTGGGGACGCCCGGGTACATGGCGCCCGAGCAGGCGCGCGGGGAGAAGGCGACGCCCGCCGCCGACGTCTTCGCGCTCGGCTGCGTGCTCTTCGAGTGCCTCACCGGTCGACCGGCCTTCGCGGGGGAGAGCGTCGAGATCGTGCTCGCGCAGATCATGCTCGAGGCCCCGCCGCTGGTGCGCACGCTGCGCCCGGAGGTCCCGCTGGCGCTCGAAGGCCTCGTCGAGCAGATGCTGGACAAGCAGGTGGCGATGCGGCCGACCGCCGAGGTGGTGGAGCGTGAGCTCGCCGCGCTCGAGTCGTACCTGCCGACCGAGCGCGGCGCCGTCGCGCCCGCGGAGGCGGCCCCCGGGTTCGCCGAAGGCGCGCTGATCGGCGGGAAATACCGGATCGAGGAGCGGATCGGCGAAGGCGGGATGGGCATCGTGATCGCGGCGCGCCACCTCGAGCTTGGCAAACGGGTCGCCCTGAAGCTGCTGCGGCGCAGCGACGGGACCGACGTGCCGCGCTTCCTTCGCGAAGCGCAGGCCGCCTCGCGCCTCGAGAGCGAGCACGTCGCGCGCGTGCTCGACGTGGGACGCACCGCCGACGGCACGCCCTACATCGTGATGGAGCACCTCAAGGGCAGCGACCTCGCGAAGCGACTCGCCGAGCAGGGCTCGCTGCCGTTCGCGACCGCCGTTGGCTACGTCCTCGAGGCGGGCGAGGCGATCGCCGAGGCGCACGCGCTCGGCATCGTGCATCGCGATCTCAAGCCGTCCAACCTGTTCGTGGTCGCGCGGCGCGACGGCACCGAGCTCGTGAAGGTCCTCGACTTCGGGATCGTGAAGGTGACGAGGCCGCTCGACGGCGCCTCGGCCTCCGCGAGCATGACCGGCGCCTCGGCGGTCATCGGCTCGGCCTCGTACATGTCGCCCGAGCAGCTGCACGACTCGAAGACGGTCGACGCGCGCACTGACATCTGGGCGCTCGGCGTGGTGCTGCACGAGCTGATCACGGGGTCCCGGCCGTTCGAGGGCGAGAGCGCGGCGGCGGTCGGGGCGCGCATCGCCGCCGCGCCGCCGCGTCGTCTGCGCGAGCTCGTGCCGGATGCGCCCGCGGCCCTGGAGAAGGTCATCCTGACGTGCCTCGAGAAGGATCCGGCGAAGCGCTTCGCGAACCTCTCGCTCCTCGCGGCCGCGCTCGCGCCGTTCGCCGGCGAGGGACATCGCGTCTCGGTCGACCGGATCCGGCGGATGGTGGGCGAGCCGCTGCCGTCCGCTCCGCGAGCGAGCGCGGCGGCAGCCAAGGGCACCAAGGACGTCGCGCCGCTGGGGGCCAGAGCTCTCGCGGCTGTGCTCGGACTCGCGATGGTGGTCGCCGGCCTCGTCTCGGTCGTGACGCTCCGGAAGAGGGAGGAGCCATCTCCTCCGGTGTCGGCGGTCGCCGCTCCGCGTCCTCTGCCTGCTCCGCTCGCGCTCGCTTCCCCTTCCGTCGCCAGCGCCGCGCCGCCTCCCGCTCCGCCGCCGCCCAGCGCCGCGCCTCCGCCGCGCGCCCTGCCTCTGCCGTCCCTGCGCGCGCCGTTGCCTCGCCCGTCGTCCCGTCCGGCCCGCGATCTCGATCTGCGCGACCCCGCCCTGGAAGGCCGCTGAGCTCTCGAACCCGAACCGAAGTCGCCTGCGACATGTTGCGACCCTTCAGCGAGGCCCGGCCGCACGCTCACGGCGGACCCGTGAGCTCGCGGATCAGGACGCCGCCTCGCGGCGGGTCCTTCCACGACTCCGGCGCGGTGGGGATCGCGACGCGCAGAAACCTGGTGCGCTCGATGCTGTCCGGGACAACCCCGGCGCCGCGCACGATCTCCCGCGCGTAGACGCGCAGCGCGAGCTCGGGCGGCGCGTCGCCGTAGGCGCCGGAGAGACGGAACGCGCGGCCCCAGTCTTCCTGCGAGCGCGTGCGATCCTCGCGGCCGGTCACGCGGCGCGTGGTGCCGTCCTCGAGCCCCAGCTCCACCACCAGATCGGGAATGGTTGCACTCTGCAGGTGTCCGAAGGTCGGGTAGCAGGCGAACGGCCAGGCGTCGGTCTGCGCGCGAAGGCCCTGGACCGCCACCGCGAGGCAGAGCGCCGTGCCCACCACCAGCGGCAGCCGCTGCGGCGGGCCCAGGCCGCGCTCCTCGCTCCGCGTCGAGAGCAGCGCGACGTAGCAGGCCCACAGGCTGATGAAGGGGATGAAGAAGAAGAGCTGCGTCGAGAGATGAAACGCGAGGCCGCCGGCGAGCGCGAGGAGGCGCGTGCGCCGCGAGGCGAGCGCGAGGAAGAGGAACGACAGCTCGAAGACGACGACCGCGACCGCTCCCAAGGCGCAGAGCGCTGGCGCGTGATCGATGCGGAGCACCGGCAGCCGCCCGTGCTCCAGCCACTTCGCATGCATCTGGTGGATGACGTTGTCGGCGGTCATCCAGCTCGCGCCCGAGAGTCGCAGTTTGTGCAGCCCGGGGAAGACGTAGACGAGCCCGAGCAGCGCCCGCGCGAAGAACAGCGGCACCCCGTAGCGCCGCGAGGGCGCCGGCGCCGGCTTGCCCCAGGCGTCGAGCGAGAGCGCCTCGCCGCAGGGGCTCGCCGCGAGCAGCGCCGTCATCCAGAACAGGTGCATGTCGTGGAGCACCGCGCCCTGGCGCTGCGAGAGGGAGAAGAGGAGCCCGGCGCTCAGCGTGAGGATGGCGAGCGACGCGCGCGACCAGAACCCGAGGATGGCGGTCGCCGCCGTGGAGAGCGCGATCACGAAGAGGATGCGCGCCAGCGGCGGGCCGATGGGGAGCTGGGCGATCAGCCCCAGCCCCTCGGGCACGAATCCCAGGCGCCCGGGGCTCTCCACGAGCCGACCGGCCGCGTAGAGCTCGGGCGAGGCGAGGATCACC
>JAYTBL010000296.1:0-4706 GCA_043736975.1 Polyangiaceae bacterium | reverse complement strand
CCCGTCGCTGGTCACGGCGAGCGGGCTCACCGCGACCTGGGTCGCGCCGGCCACCATTCGCTGGGACTGGGTCCTCGGCGGCGCGGCCGCGGACTTCCGGACGTACGAGATCGTGACCGGCCCCACCGTCGATGCCATCGACAAGCGCGTCGGCGTGGATGTGCTCACGAGCAACGAACGACCCGAGCTCGCCGGCTTCGACCTGCGCGGCGGGTCGACCACCGGCCCGGTCGCGATGTGGACGCTCACCGACGTGCGCACGCCCGGCCTCGAGCAGCTGCTGCAGGTGACGGTCACGGACGTGAAGGGGCGCTCGTCGAGGACCGCCATCGTGGGCGCGACGAGCGCCGCGAAGACCACCTCCCAGCTCGTGATCTTCGACGGCACCGCGCCGCGCGCGGTCTTTCCCGCCGGCGAGTACCTGTTCCGCACGCCCGCCGGCGGCGAGCCGTTCTACTTCTTCCAGGCCGACTGCGCGGGCGCGAAGACCTGCTCCAGGCGCGCCGAGCTGGTCTCGCTGGCGCTCGACCTCTCGCCGCCCGGTACGCCGTTCACGGCCGCCGCGTTCGATCGCGCGGTCCTCGAGCTCCAGCTCGAAGGCAACGTCGCGGCGACGTCCTTCGAGACCAGCGTAGCGCTCGAGCCCGGCGATGGTGCGTGCAACCAGGGCAACCCGCTGTGCCGCTTCCGCTTCACCGGCTGGACGCAGCGCAGCACCGGCCGCACCAAGCTGCAGGTCCCGCTGAAGCAGCTGCGCAACGACGCGGGGACGCTGACCTTCGCGATCCTGCAGGGGAAGAGCTTTCTCCTCGACGCGTTCGTGATCGCGACCGCGTCGTGGAAGAACGCGGGCACCCTTCAGTTGTATGATGCACGGATTCGGTGGTGAGCGACCGCGTGGCTCACCACTTGACGTCGCGCGGCACCGACGACTTCATGTCCGCCGAGCCGTCGCCGAGCTCACCGTTCTGGTTCTGTCCCCAGCACTTGATGGCGCCGTCGACCGAGATGGCGCAGGTGTGGAACTGACCGCACGCCAGGTCCTTCGCGAGGAAGCCCGTGAGGCTCTGCACCATGGTCGCGATGCGCGCCGCGCCCTGCGCGAAGCCGCCCTGGCCTTGACTGTTGTCGCCGAAGCACTTCACGACGGCGCCCTGGATGACGCAGGTGTGGAGCCCGCCCGCGCAGAGCGAGGTGACGCCGGAGTCGAGGCCGGTCGGAGTGATGGCGCCGCTGCTCACGGCGCCGACGCTGTCGTTGCCCAGCTCGCCGAACACGTTGGAGCCCCAGCACTGCACCGCGCCGGCGCGCAGCGCGCAGCCGTGCGAATCGCCGAGCGCCACGCGTGAGGCCGGGCCCGCGCCGCCCGTGACCACCAGCGCGGCGGCCGACTGTGAGGGACCTGCCGACCCCAGGCGGTTGGCGGTGTTCGTTCCCCAGCAGAAGAGCTGCGAGGCGCCGCTCGCGCACGCGTGATCGCGCGCCGCGGCGATCACGTCTCCGCTCGTCGCCAGCGCGGGCAGGCCCTTCACCGGGCCTGGCGTGAGCACGCGCAGCGGCTCGGTCTCGCTGCCCGCCTGCGAGGCGGTGTTGGAGCCCCAGCACCGGCCCGCGCCCCCGATCGACGCGCAGGTCGTCGCGGCGCCAGCGCCGATTGCGTCGGGCGGAGCGGAGAGCGGGACCACGACCGGCAACAGCTCGTTCGTGGTGCTGCCGTTGCCGAGCTGGCCGCTGCCGTTGCCGCCCCAGCACGCGAAGAGCGAGCCGACGAGCGCGCAGACGTGCGAGCCGCCGACGGCTACCTTGGTCGCGCCCTTCGGGATCCGGTACACGAGCTGCGGCGTGGTCGCGGAGGGGCCGAGCGCGCCGCGCCCGAGCTGGCCGGCGCTGTTCGCGCCCCAGCACTTGATCTGACCGGTCGTGGAGATCGCGCAGCTGTTCTGGGCGTTCGCGGCGATGGTGATCGGCGGGCCGGGCTCGCCGCCGTTGGCGCAGCACTGGATGCCATCCGCGGCGAGGCATTCGACCTGGCCCTCGGCGCACGCGCCGGTGGGGCCGCCGCTGGTGCCGCTCGTCCCGCCGCTCGTCCCGCCGCTGGCGCCGCTCGTTCCGCCGCTCGCGCCCGAGCTCGCACCGCCGTCGCCGCGGACCTTCACCTGATCCCAGTCGACGCCGGTGAGCGCGCCGCAGGCGAGCGTCCCGCCCAGCGCCAAGGAGACCACCGCGAGCAGCGGCGCGCGCACCCTAGAACGTCCCCTGGAGCGCGGCGCCGGAGGGGCCGATCGCGAGGGCCGCGCGCGCGCTCCTCGACGAGGCCTGGGGCGCCGTGAAGACGACGTACAGTCCGCCCGCGAGGAGCGCGCCGCCGGCGATGAACGCGACGGTGCTCACCGTCGCCATGGTCTTGCCGGTGGCGGCGTTGTCGACGCTCGCCTGATCACACGTCGCGTAGCTCGGACCGCACGTGTCCTTCACCTTGCTGGCGTTCGAGAGCGCGAGCACGCCGGTCACGCCGCCGATCGCCAGGCCGACGCCCCCCGCGGCGACGAGCGCGAAGCCGCGGGTGCGGTTGCCGGACTCCGCAGGCTTGTCGACGGGCGGCGGCGGCGTCTCGATGGGCTTCGGCGGTGCGGTTACCCTCTCTTCGACTGGCTTCGGCGGCGCGATCTCCGCCGGTGCGGTGACGACGATCTCGGCGGTCTGGCTCTCCACGGCGGTCACGGGGTAGCGCGCCTCGGCGCTGCCGACCTTGACGACGACGACGTGCTTGCCGGGGTCGACGGGCAGCGGCACGCCGAGGGACGCTCCTTTGAGCTCCTCCTCGTCGCGGAACACGCGCGCCGCGGTGGGCGCGCCCGGCTGGAGCCTGACGGTGAGCCGAGGGATGCGCTTCTCGAGCGCCGCGGCGTGATCGCGCGCGTAGGCGGCGCGCGCGTCACCGGGCTTGAACTGCGGCTGCACCTCGGTGAAGTGCGACCACGCGCTCGTGACGAGGCCGCGATGCTCCTCGCAGTCGGCCAGGTTGACGAGGGTGCCGGGCGCGGGATCGAGGCGCTGGCTCTCGGCGAACTGCGCGCACGCCTTCTCCCAGTCGCCCTTCTTCGCGGACTCCTTCGCCGCGCGGTAGAGCGCCTCGCCGGCCGCCGAGTCCCGTGCGTGGGCGGGGCGAGCGAGGCAAAGCACGCCGCTGGCGACGAGGGTCACGGCCATCAGGCGGAGGGCCATCGTCCCCCAGTTACGCGGGATCGCCTCAGAATCTCCCCTGATCGAGGGGATTCTTCGCTCCCTGCGGCGTGACCTTCTTTCTCACCCCCGCGCTAGCGGACGACGCAGCCTGCGTGGACGGTGCTGCTGACGGCACAGGCTCCGGGCTCGCGGTCGCGGTCGCGGTCGCGGTCGGGCTCGCCTCCGCGCTCGCCGCTGGCCGCGCCGCCGCGACCGGCTTGTCCTCCCGCGACAGCACCACCGCCCCCAGCACCACCGCGACCAGCAAGAGCCCCAGCATCGCCAGCCCGGCGATCGCCACCTTGGACGTCTGCGCGACGCGCTCGCTCTGCGTCGACGAGCGGCTCGCCTCCGGCGGCAGCGGCGCCGGCTGCGAGGTCGGCGTGAGCGAGCGCAGCTGGAGCTGCGGCGTGGTCGCGGGCGCGCTGCCCTGCGGCATCGACGAGGGCGTCGTCCCGGCGAGCGCGCCGCCCGGCCCGAGCCCGCCCGGCGTGTGCACGTGCACGAACGACGACGCCTCCCCGGTCTGGAGCGGCCCTGGCTCCACGGGCCGATCGATGAGCGTGTCACCGACCCCGCGCCCCGCCACCTCGAGCGCACCCGCCAGCGCTTCCTTCATGGCCGCGGCGGTCGGCCAGCGCGCCGCCTTGTCGAACGCGAGCGAGCGATCGATCACCGCGGCGATCGGGCGGGGTAGCGAGGGAAGGAGCTCGGCCATCGGTGCGACTGGCTTCGCCATCGCGTACATGAGCGCCTCGTTCGCGGTCTCGGCCTCCTCGCGCACGCTTCGGTTGGTCAGCAGCATGAAGAGCGTCGCGCCCATGGCCCAGAGGTCGCTGCGCGGATCGACGTCGTCCCAGCGACCGCGCGCCTGCTCCGGGGGCATGAACGCGGGCGTCCCAAGCACCGCGCCGCCCATCGTCGCGGCGTGGGAGGCGCTCACCTCGTGGAGGCGCGCGATCCCGAAGTCGAGCACCTTGATATTGCCGTTCTCCAGGAGAAAAACGTTGGCCGGCTTGAGATCGCGATGGACGATCCCCTTTGCGTGCGCCGCCTCGAGCACGGTGAGGATCTTCGAGACCAGACCGACGGCCTCCTTCACGCCGAGCGGCCCGCGCTCCTCGAGCACGGTGTCGAGCGACTTGCCCGCGAGCAACTCCATGATCAGGAACGGCGCGCCGTCGGGCGCGAGGTCGTCGTCGAGCACGTGCACGACGTCGGGGTGCTCGACCTTGTTCGAGAGGTACCCCTCGCGCAGGAAGCGGCGCAGCGTGTCAGGATGCGCGGCGAGATGCGCGTGGAGGATCTTCACCGCCACCTTGCTGCCGTTGCGGTGGGTCGCACGGTAGACGCTCGCCATGCCGCCGACCCCGAGCAGTCGATCGATCGTCCACTTGTCCTTGAGAACCATGCCGACGCGCGACTGCGCGACTTGCGAGGGGTGCTCCAGCGGGCGCTCCATGGACAGCCGCCAGTCTACC
>JAYTBL010000295.1:0-21875 GCA_043736975.1 Polyangiaceae bacterium | reverse complement strand
GTTCCTGCCGCCTCGGCTTGTGACGCCGTGGTCGCGAAGGCGAAGCGCGAGGAGGCCGCGAGCGGCGCGTTCTTCGTCGAGTCGTTCGCGAAGAGCCGCTGCGAGGTGTACCGCACGAAGCTCGTGCCCGCCGCCGCAGCCGCCGCGATTGCCTGCCTCGAGGACCCCGCCAAGGGCACCTACGAGAACATCTACACCTGCGGCAACCTCGGGCTGAAGAGCATCTGCCGCGACCCCGCGAGCGTCGACGCGACCTGCAAGGACCTCGTCGGCTCGATCACCGCCGTCGACCCCACCGCGAACGCCGGCGGCCGCCTCACCCGCCAGTGCCGCACGATGCTCCCCGGGCTCACCACCGCGGCCCGCGCCGAGGTGAAGACCTGCGTGCCAGGCCTCGCACGGAGCTTCGGCGCGAGCAGCGCCCGTTTCGCGCTGTACTCCTGCGTGGAAGGGCTCTGACCGGCGTACGCTTCGCGAGGTGAGGCACGGGTGCACGGGCGCGTGTTTGGGAGCACTCCTGGTGCTCGCCCGGAGCGCTGGTGCCGAGGGCCTGCTCGTCCACGACACGGTGGACGGCGCGAACCTCGACGTGATGGATCTGGTCGCGCCGGGACCGATCGGCAAGACCGAGAGCATCGCGTTCACCGAGCTCGGCAACCCGAAGCCCGTTGGGACGTACTCGCTCCGGCTCGCGGTGACGGGCGCGGCGATCCGCATCCCGCACTGCAACGGGCGCGGCGCGGTGACCGTCGACGGCGCGGTGCGCGACAAGGGGTCGAAGGGCCCCTTGGTCCTGCTGCTGGGCGGCGAGACCGTGCACGACGTGCGCATCGACGTCGCGGTGAGCCCGTACGAGAAGCGCATCGCGTGCGGTGAGCGCGTGCGCGTGGGGAACGCGGCGCGGACGGGCGAAGGGCTCGCGCTGCGGAAATTCGCCAGCCCCCACGCCGGACCAGCAGCGGGCGAGGCGGTGGTCTTCGTTCCGCGCGGGCACGACACGAACATTCCCGGGCCCATGCTGATCGGCGTGCATCCGTGGAACGGCGGGCCCTGGACCTACGCCGCGTACCGCGAGCTGCTCGAGGAGGCCCAGGCGAAGGACGTGGTGCTCCTCATGCCGAGCGGGCTCGGCAACTCGCTGTACGTCAAGGACGCTGAGGACGAGGTGATGCTCGCCTTCGAGGCGGCGCGCGCCGCGGTCGCGGTCGATCCGCAGCGGGTGTCGATCTGGGGCGCCTCGATGGGCGGGCAGGGCGCGACCACCATCGGGTTCCATCACCCGCATCGCTTCGCGTTCGTGGCCAGCTACTTCGGTGACGCGAAGTTCGATCTCTCGACGTACGTGAGGAACCTCCTGCCCACCGAGGAGGCGGCGCACCGCATCAACCCCCTCGACGTGATCGACAACGCGCGCCATGTGCCGCTTTGGCTCATCCACGGCGAGGACGACAAGACCTCGCCCATCGTGCAGAGCGCGATGCTCTTCGAGGCCATGAAGAAGCGGCACTTCCAGGTCGATTTCGACCGCGTCCCGGGCATGGGGCACGAGGGCCCGCTGGTCGTGAAGTACCTGCGCCGCGTGGTCGATCGCGCCGCCGAGGCGAAGGCGCCGCTGTATCCCGCGCACGTGACGTTTCGGAGCGTCTATCCGCAAGCGACCGAGGCGTATGGCGTGCGGGTGGTGCGCATCGGCGAGCGCGACGCGTACGTCGACATCGAGAAGCGCGACGACGGCATCCACGTGCTCCCCGCGACCGAGGGCGTCTCGCAGATCGTCCTGCGCCCCGGCGCGCTCGGCGCGAAGGAGAGCGATCGCGTGGTGACGGAGAAGGGCAGCGCCGTCAAGGTGCGGTGGGAGGCCCCGTGAAGAAGACGCTCCTCAAGGTGCTGCCGCCGATCGTGGCGATCCTCACGCTCATGATCGGGCTGCGCGTCGGCGCGGGCGAGGCGGTGCGGGCGGCGGTGGTGTTCGGGGCGCCGCTCGGGCATGCGGGGCCCGACGGCAAGACGCGCATCGCGTGGCAGATGCTGACGTTCATCGACGATCGCGGCGTGAAGGAGACGATCCCGATGCGGGGTCTCTCGGTAGTGGCGCGCGCGAAGGGTCGCGAGGCGCAGTGGAAGGGCGAGAGCAACCCCGACGGCATCGCGGAGATCGCCCTCGCGCTCGAGGGCGTCGCGTTCGGGGATGACGTCGACCTCGAGATCCGCGAGGGGGCGGATCCGAAGCCGCTCGCGAGCGGACGGGTCGCGTGGCGCGAGGTGGCGGGAGTCGGCGCGGGCTCGGGTCTCGGTTCGAGCGCAGGCTCGCTGGGGGGCGAGCGACGCGTGGAGCCGGGCGGCGCGGCGCGCCCCACGATGCGCTCGGGGGCGATCGGTCTCGACGTGGTGGTGGAGGGCGATCGGCTGATCGCGGGCTTCCCGACGTCGCTGTGGATCCGCGCGACGCCGCCGCCGGGCGTGGCCGCGGCGGGCCTCGCGATCGAGGTCGAACCCGAGCCGGGGCTGCTCGCGGATCGACCGAAGACGACGACCTGCGGCGCAGGCTGGGCGGAGGTGCCGGTGACGGCGCAGGCGCACGTGGTCGGCATCGGCGTGGCGGCGCATCCGGAGGCGCGGGCGGATCGAGCGGAGCCCGTGGCGGGCAAGTGGTTCGGCGCCTTGCCGGTGGCGCCGGGCGCGTTCTTCGTGAGCATGCCGCGGGTGCTGAAGGCGGGCGAAGCTACGTCGGTGGTGCTGATCGCGCCCAACCCGCGCGAGGTGGTGTACGCGGAGCTGGACGACACGCGGGGGCGCGTGGTGGCGGCGGCGCTCGAGGTAGCCGTGGAGCCGGGCGACCCTACGCCGCGCGCGCGCTTCGAGCTGCCTCCGCTCGCGCCAGGCCTGCACTGGCTGGTGGTGTCTGGCGAGCCGCGCGGCGCCGAGCGACTGGCGGGCGCGGCGGTGGCGAAGTCGATCTTCGTGGGCGCGGCGGTTGCGGACGACGCGAGCGTCGATGTGCAGAATACATGCAGTATCGGTCCCTGGCTGGCGCAGCGTCCGGCCCCGGGCTTCCCGCGGTGGGTGGCGCTGGACGGCCTGCCGGGGCGGAGCGCACAGAATCGCGCGCGCCATGCGCTGGGGCTGGCGATCGGTCTGATCTCGCTGCTGGCGGCGGGCATCCTGGAGACGCTCTTGCTGATGGCGGCGTCGCGCGAGGCGCGGATCGCGCTGCAGCTGGCGGGGCTGGACGAGGACGACCCGTCGGCGACCAAGGTGACCGCGCGACCGCCGGGGGGCGGGGTGGTGGTCGCGGTGTTGATCGCGGTGATGGGGTTGGCGCTGCTGGGGGTGTTGCTGGTGGCAAAGGGCTGACCCCTCGAGGCCTACGCGCAGGTCACGATCGTGTCGGTAGCGCCAGGGTCTTCAGCTGAAAAGCTGGAGGGGTTCGCCATCGCGATGGCGGACGAACGACTGCAACGTGACGCGTGTACCCTTCGCGAAGCCTCTCACCGCGTGCAGCCGACCGGTGTTCAAGATCACGAGATCCCCGACCTCCGGCTTGATGGTCAGCGGGGCTGGGAGGAGCGCGTGAAGCTGCCGCTGAACCCGGTCCCGATGCGCGTCGTCGAACGCGTGCTGGAGCAAGAAGCCAATGACACGAACGAGGCTCTCGAGGTGCTCGGGCTGCTTCATCGCCAGGGGGAACACGTTGAGCTCGCCACCTCTCGAGGGGACCTCGAGGTAGGTGTTGGCACTGAAGAGCCCTTGCTGCTCGGTGATCAGGTGGCTCGAGTCGGTGTGCACGAGTCCTTCGGTCTGCGCGATCCCCTCGAGCAGCCCGTCCGGGCGCATCACGCGCGCGAGCCCGGCGAGCATCTTTCGCCGGAAGGGGTTGTCTCGACTCACGTTGGCACCGGAGAGCCACAGCTCGTCGAGCTCGAGGCGGAGCTTGTCGATCGGCGTCATGCTCCCGGCGCAGGCGCGGCGAACGGCCCGCATCGCGGGCAGCGCTTCGCGAAAGTACGCCTCCGTGAGCTCCAGCGACCAGGAGAAGGCATTGAGCGGAATGCCCGCGCCATAGGACGTATCGGTTCCGCCCCACGTCCGGAGCGGACCGCGCGTGATCCAGGGTGCAAGCTCCTCGCAGGTAGGTGTGGTGGCGAAACGGGGGATCCGGAGCGCGCACGTACGGTTCGCGAAGAGGTCCTCGAGAGCGCTCGTCGTGAGCTCATCGCATGTGGCAACGGGGGCGGCATCGGAAGCCATGCGCACGCCGTCGAGCGCCTCGAGCTGCTCCAGCACTTGGGCCACGGTCTTCTTCGTGCCGCTCGTCTTCCGCGGTAGCGAGGTAGTCCTCTGCCGCAGGAACTCCGCGCGCACCTCCTCGTCGCTCATCGGATGGGTGGTCGTCACGACACCTCCTTCACGCGCTTTAGCCTCAGGAACACCACCATGCGCCAGGCCTTCGGAGCATCCCACGCGACGCTCTCATCGAGCGCTCCGAGGGTCGCCTCGACCTCGAACCTGCCGCTCCGGCGAACCAGCTGATCGAGCTCCGCATGACGGAACATCCGCTCCGGGGCGCTCTCCTCGATGAGGGTCGGCGCGCCGCCTCCGTGAGGACGAAACTCGAAGCGAGCGATGCAGTTGGTGGTCGCCTGCGTGGGATCCTCGCTGTCCCAGCGCGCGTGGAGAACGCCATGCTCGTTGCTCTCCGTCCACGCATCGCCCACGGTCTGAGCGCCATCGAGGCTCGACGGATGCGGGAGCTCGATCACGTACATCCCGTCGTCGCTCAGCGCGTCGGCGACGCTGTCGAAGTGGGTGAGGAGGTCCTCGTCGGTCAGGATGTAGGTCGCGGAGCTGAGCATCGTCGCGACGAGGTCGAACTTGCGTTCCGTCGTGAACGAGACCATGTCGGCGAGCGTGTAAGCGAGCGAGACGCCGCGCGCGCGAGCCCGCTGGAGAGCATGCGCTTGCATCGCGGGGGAGAGATCGAGCCCGGCGGCGTCGAGCCCTCGGGAGCCGACCTCGATGGCGTGCGCCGCGGGGCCGGCCGCGAGCTCGAGGAAGCTCGATGCAGCCCGTCCACGACGGCGCTCGAAGCCCCTCAGAAGGAAGTCCACTTGCGCACCGATGTCGCGCCCGCTGAACGCGAGCTCGTAGAGCGCGGGCGCGGCATAGATCGAGGGATGAGGAATCGTCATCGCTCCTCGGCCGCCATCGCGACGACCCCTCGCGCGACGAGCGCATCGACGGTCGCCTGCTCCTCGGCGTTCGTCGCGTAGGCGCCGCCGCCGTCGCGAACGGCTTCGACCAACCGAACGACGTCCTCGGACACTGCGAACGTCATGGTGCCGACCATGAGGATCGCCCCGCGATGGAAGCGATCGACGAGCAGTCCCTCCACCGTTTTCAACCGAGCCATGCTGCGAACTCCTTCAGGAAGGGTGAGAGGCTCCGCAGCCCCTCTCCTCGGGGATCGAGAAACGGGTTGTATTCGACGATGTCAGCGGCGACCGGTGACAGCGCGAGGACGCCGCGCGCGAGGTCGGTCACCTCCTCGATGGTCAGCCCCCCGGGCACGGGGTCCGAGACGCCGGGGAAGACGCCGGGGTCGAGGACGTCGACGTCGACGCTGAAGTACACGGGATGCGGACCGACGAAGGTGCGAATACGGTCAACGGTGCCGGGCACTCCGGCGGCCCGAACGTCATCCGCGGAGACGACCTCGCACCCGCTCGCGGAAGAGAGCTCGTGCCGCGCGCCGACCACCAGGGTTGGTACGTGGAGCTCGTGGCAGGTGTAGTGGAAGAGGCTGTAGTGAGTGAGCAGGGGATAGTCGTAGGCGTCGTGGTGAGCGTCGAGCACCACGAGCCGCAGGCCCGGGGTAGTCCGAGCGAGCGCTTCGATGATCGGAAATGTCACGAGGTGCTCGCCACCGAGCATCAGCTTGCAAGGCAGCTCCTCGGTGAGCGCGAGGAGTCGCCGGCAGTAGAGCGCGGAGCTCTTGGTCTTCTCGCGGACCACGCGCGTGGTCCACGTCTGGCTCACCGCCGAGACCGTGCGCAGCGCTTCGGCGAGGCGCGACGCGCCGAAGGACGCTCCGGGGACGCGCGACGTCCCGTCGAACGGGGTGACGAGGAGAGTGCTCACTCAGCCTACGACCTTCAGCAACCGGCGCGGCATGCGCAGCGCAGCTGCGCTGGACGGCGCACTCGTGCGACGCGCCGGCAGCTTGCCTTCCCGACGCATCTCCTCGTACTCGAGGAGCATGGGCCGGTAGGTCGTCTCCGGGTTCTTGTAGATGTTGCAGTGAACCTCGTCCGGCGAATCGAGGCGACCGTGGAGCAAGTAGGCATTGCTTCGGCAGCCACCGCCGCACTTCCTGCCCGACGGGCAAACCTGCGCGTTCTCGCACTGCATCCCGCGATAGGCCGTGAACGTCGGATGCGCTTCCCAGGCCTCCTCGAGGGACATCGTCTTGAGGTCCGCCTGGACGAAGTCTGGGGACTCGGCCTCGGTCAGCGTCGGGCACAGCGCCGCGCGCCCGTCGTGCTTGATGAAGAGATAGCTGGCGCCGACTCCGCACCCCGGGTTGATCTTGTCCGAGGCGCCGCCGAGCCCGATCGCATCGCAGCCCTTCGCGGCGACCTTGGTGCCGCCGAAGTAGCGCTGCATGATCGCGTAGTATTCCTCGTTCGGCAGAGCGAGGGGCTCGGGGGCCGAGCAGCCGCGCCCCGCAGGAATCACGCGGTCGAGCCCGAACGTGACCTTCAGGTCGTCGCGCAGAAAGTCCACGATCTCGCGGACCTCGTGCGCGTTTCGCCGATTGAGACAGACCGCGACGCGAACGTCGATGCCGACGTCCTGCATCTCCTTGACGGCACGCACCGTCTTCGCGAAGGCGCCCTTCTTTCCGCGAATCTCGTCGTGGAGCGCAGGGGTCCGCGCATCGAGCGATGTTTGCGCCCAGACGACCCCGGCGTCCCGCAGCGCGCGCGCCTTCTCGTGGTTGACGAGGACGCCGTTGGTGTAGAGCCCCGGGATCATCCCGTGGTCGCCGATCGAGCGCAGGATCTCGAGCGCGTCGGCTCGAACCAGCGGCTCTCCGCCGGTCACGTCGAAGTTGAGGACCCCGAGCTTTGCCGCCTGGGCGACGACGTCGAGCACGAACTCCGTCGACTGGCCATGCGGCGCGCGCGGCGACGAGGAGCAGTAGCAATGCGCGCACTCGAGGTTGCAAACGAGGTTGATCTCGTACTGCACGCGCTGGAGATGAACCGGGCGATCGACGAAGCGGACCACCGGCTTCGCCTGGGCCGGGTCGGCGGTGAGCCAGCCTGCGGAGACGACCTTCTCCAGGAAGTCGTCGTAGGCGGGATCGCTCTGCCAGGCGGGGTCGTCGCTCACGAGGAGGTCGAGCGCGTCACAGTTGACGAGCCCGCCCTTCTTTCCGCGAGCATGCAGGATGTACCCGCGATCGGTCGCGCGGTTCGAGAGGAAGTGGAACGCGCTGCTGGGATGGAAGATGTGCTTCATAGGGTTGCCTACAGGGGGCGTACGAGAACGACGTAGTAGCGGCCGCTGCGCGAGGGATCGGGCGCCGTCGCCCCGTTGCGTCGATGGGCGCCGCTCACACGGAAGCCCACCGACGAAGCCAGCGCCGCGAGCGCGGTGAAGGACCAGATCCGTTGGGGTTGCTCGGCGACGACCTCGTGCACCGCGCCGTCCGGCTCCTCGACGACGATCCGAGCGAGCTCGAGCGAGAGCGGAGGCGCGACGCTCTGCAGCGTCCAGCTGGCCCGCACGATCCGGTCGCCGTGGCGCACCGTCCACCGCGCGCCCTGGCCACACGGATCGTCGGCGCGAGTGAGGCCGAGATCGATGACGTACGCTGCTCCTGGGCGCAAGCGCTGGTACACCGCCTCGAGATGACCGCGCACGTCGGCTTCATCGAGGATGTAGCGAAACGAATTGTTGAAGGTGAACGCTGCGTCGAAGAGCTCCTCGCCGGGAAGCCGCCTCGTCATGTCTGCCATCGCGTAGCTGACGCGCGGGTGGGAGCGCTCCGCGCGCGCGAGCGCGAGCATCTCCTCGTTGATGTCCGAGGCCGAGACGTGGAAGCCGAGCTGCGCGAGCGCATGCGCGTAACGGCCCGTCCCGCACGCAGGCAAGAGCAGGTGACTGCCTTCGCCCGTCGCGAGCTGGGCGAGGCCGAGCACCACCCGGATCTCCGGAGCGGCATCCCAGGCGAACGCGAGATCGTAGGCCCAGGCCGAGCTGAACACGGCATCGTGATTCCAGCGGGAAGCGCGCGTATCGACCTCGACGTTCGTCATCGTCTCTCTCCTTGTCCTCGGCATGGGGGACGTCGCCTCGGACGGGTAGTCCGTCCGAGGCGGCGGTCGATCAGGTGGCGCTGCCCTCACTGTTGCAGCGGTACGCACCGACGACGTCGTCGAGATCCGAGTCGCCGAGCTCGATGATGACTGGCACCTTCTTCTCGGTGGCGGGGGTCTCGAGCTCCGTGGTCGACTTCTTCGGTTCGTTGTTCATGGCGATCAAGCCGAGGTGTCGGAGCCGGCGCAGCGGTACGCGCCGACGACGTCGTCGAGATCCGAGTCACCGAGCTCGATGATGACCGGCACCTTCTTGTCCGCGGCGGGGGTCTCGAGCTCGTCGGTCGACTTCTTCGGTTCGTTATTCATGGCATTCTCCAGGTGGACTCGCCGTAACTGGCGAGCAGCTCACCGTCGAAGCAGGTGCCGTGCCGTCGCGATCGCGGTGATGACGGGCGGCGAAGGCGATCGGCCAGAGCTCCGCGCATCCCGGTCCGCTACGCGCTCGAAATGGGGAGCGCGACGTGGGAGGAGCTCGCGTGCATCCGCGCGGCGCGGTGCCGAGCAGGAGGGCGCCATTGCTCAGGATGGGATCACCATTGCTCGCTTCGAGTCGTCTGTCGACGAGGCGTTCGCTCCTCGTCCGGTGCGCGGTCCGCATGGGCAGGACGCTGACTTTCTCCGAAGAAGTCGGCCACGCAGCCGCGGCACGTCGGACGTCAACCCCGGGGGGCGCCGCGGGCCCCGCGATTGCACTCGCTGGGTGCTGTCATGCGTTTCGTCGATTCCCGAGAGACCGCGACGGTGGAAGAGCCGTCTCCCGTCTCCGTCTCGCCGACTCGCCCCGCGCCCGCCGCCGCCTCGTTCGTGCGTGGCGGCAGGCTCTTTCGCGACATCGCGCTGGCGGAGGCCGCGACGTCGACCAAGCACGCCCAGGTCCTGGAGGTCGCGCCTCCCTGGCTCCGCGCCGTCTTCTGGCTCGCCGCGAGCGTCGTCACGACCGCCATCGGACTCGCGTGCTTCATCGACGTGGAACAGAGCGGGTTCGCGCGGGGGATCTTGCGGGGCGCGGGAGGCGTTCAGGCGGTCTCCTCTCCGGCCGCCGGGATCGTGCTCGACGTCGGCCCACGGTCCGGCGACCTCGTCGAGCCCGGCACCTTGCTCCTCCGCATCGACTCCGCGCAGACGCGCGCGTCGCTGCTCGAGACCGAGCGGCAGATCACCCTCGCCGAGCAGCGGCTGGCCCAGTTCGCGCAGCGCCGCGGCCGGGAGCACGAGAAGAGGATCCGTGCGCTCGAGCAGCGCGCGGCGCTACTCGACTCGCGGTCACACCATCAGCGCGCATCGGTCGAGCGGGCGCGAGCCCGGCAGGAGACGTTCGGCCGCCTGCGCAAGGAGGGGCTCACCAGCAACCTCGAGCGGTTGGAGGTGGACGACGCGGTGGACGCGCAGCAAAGGGAGGCGCTCAAGGTCGGTGAGGAGCGCGCCGGCGCGGAGCTCCAGATCGCGACCATCCGCGCGGAGGTCGAGGCGGAGCAGTCCCAGCTCCAGTCCGTGCTGCAGCAGGCCACCGACAAGCGTGACGCCCTGCAGGTCCAGCTCGGACAGATGGAGGTGCGCGCGCCGCGGCGAGGTCGAGTCGAAGCGCTCGGCGTCAAGCCCGGCGACACCGTGGCGGTCGGCACCACCCTCGCCAAGATCGTGCCCACCGATGCGCCGCGCCAGATCGTCGTGTTCGCCCCCGAGCGCGACCGAGCGTTCCTCCACGAGGGTGACCTGGCGCGCATCGAGGTCGATCAGCTCCCCGCGGCGGAGTTCGGCACCGTGCGCGCGCGGATCTCACGCGTCGCCTCCGACCTCGCGTCTCCCTCCGAGATCGCGGAGGCGCTCGGGGAAGTCAAGCTGACGGAGCCGAGCGTGCGCGTGGAGCTCACGGTCGAGCCGGGCGCGGAGCTGGACCGGATGCAGCGATTCCTCCAGCCCGGCAGCCTGGTGAGCGCGCGCTGCACCTTGCGCAAGCGGCGCATCATCACGGTCGCCTTCGAGCCGCTTCGGAGGTTCCTCCCATGAACCTGCGCAAGCTCCTTCGCCGGCGGGTCCCGGTCATCGCGCAGATCGAGGAGACGGAGTGCGGGGCAGCGAGCCTCGCGATGGTCCTCGGCTACTACGGCTGCCACGCTCCTCTCTCCGAGGTCCGGGAAGCATGCGCCGTATCGCGCTTCGGGACGTCTGCGCGTGACGTCGTGGAAGGCGCGCGCCAGTACGGCCTCGTCGCGCGCGCCTTCCGAACCGAGCCGGAAGCGCTCGCGAAGCTGCCGCTACCGGCGGTGATCCACTGGCGTCTGAACCACTTTCTCGTCCTCGAATCGATCGACGACAAGGGCGCGAACATCGTCGACCCCGACGCAGGCCGGCGACTACGCCTCGACCTGGATGACCTGTCTCGAGGCTTCAGCGGAATCGTCCTGACCTTCACGCCCGGCCCCGGGTTCGCGCCGCGGAAGAAGCGCGCGCGGAGCGTCACCAGGTATCGAAGGGCGCTGATCGATGCGGTCCGCCCGGCACGGCTCATGCTCGGAGCCGCCGTGCTCCTCGAGATCCTCGGGCTCGTCCAACCGGCGGCGACGCAGACCGTCATCGACTTCGTCGTTCGCCCTCGTCAGGACCGCTGGCTCGTCCCGGTCGGTCTGACGATCCTCGTCGCGCTGCTGCTGCGGAGCGTTCTCACCCTCACGCGAGACCGTGTCCTCGCGCGTCTCGGGGCACGGGCCGACCTCGATCTCGGCGTCGAGTTCCTCCGCCACATGCTCGGCCTTCCTCCGGCGTTCTTCGCGCAGCGCAACCCCGGTGAGCTCGCGAGCCGGATGCGTGTCCTCAGCGCCGTCCGCGAGTCGATGACGCTCGTGATGCTCGGCAGCTTCGACGCCGTCCTGGTGGTCGCGTACGGCGCGATGCTCCTCGCCTACGACACGCGACTGGGGCTCATCGTGTGCGTGCTCCTGGTCGCGCGCTTCGTCGTACCGCTCGCCTTCCGCCCGCTCCTCGACGAGCTCACGAAGAGCGCGGACGTCGCAGCCGCCCACGCGAGCGAGGCGCTGGTGGCGCCGTTCTGCGATCCGGAGAGCCACAAGGCTTCGGGCGCCAACGCGATGCTGTTCGAGCGCTTCGTCGCTGCGCGCGCCGAGGAGCTGAACGCCAACGCGCGAAGCCGTCGCCTGGGACAGGCACCGAAGCAGATCATCCTCGTGCTCGACGGGCTGGGGCTCGCCTCGATCCTGCTGGTCGGGGGCAGGGCCGTGATGCAGGACGCGATGACGATCGGCGTGCTGGCGAGCTTCGTCGCGGTCGAGGCGCTCCTCCGCAGGCCGAGCGAGGGCGTGGTCAACATGGTCGTCGAGCTCGGCCGCCTCTCGCCGCTACTCGACCGCATCGACGACGTCCTGGACAGCGCGCTGGAGCCTCGCGGGACAGCAGCGCCCGTCGACATGGAGTGGAGCATCACCTTCGACAACGTCTCCTTTCGGTACGGGCCGAAGGCGCCCTTGCTCCTCGATCGCGTGTCGTTCCACATCAAGGCGGGTGAGCGCGTCGCTTTCGTGGGCCGCTCCGGGAGCGGAAAGAGCACCATCCTCAAGCTCATTCTCGGCGTCGTGCGGCCCACCGGCGGACGCGTCCTGATCGGCGGACGCGAGCTGACCAGCTTCGATCCCGCGCTCCTCCGGAGAAGGTTCGGCTCGGTCATGGACGGCGCGAAGTTCATCGACGAGAGCATCCTCGACAACATCGCGTTCGGGGCGCCCGAAGCGCCGACCGCGACGATCAAGGAGGCCTCCATCAGCGCGCAGCTGGACGCCGTGGTCCGCGCCCTGCCCGACGGCTACCACACGGACCTCAGAAACGGAGCGCGCGAGCTCTCCGGCGGCCAGCGCCAGCGGCTCCTGCTCGCGCGTGCCCTCGCCAAGCAGCCCGCCGTGCTCCTTCTCGACGAGGCGTCGAGCGCGCTCGACGCCGGGCTCGAGCAGCAGATCCTCACCAAGCTCGACGCGACCCGCTCGACGATCGTGGCGGTGGCGCATCGCCTCGGGGCGCTGCGCCTCGCCCGCCGGATCATGGTCGTCGCGAACGGGACAATCGTGCAGTCGGGCGCGCCCGAGGTGCTGGCGCGTGAGCCGGGACCCTTCGCGGAGCTGATGCTCGCCGAGGCGGCCTCATGACCGAGACCGAGGATCCCGCTACCGTGGCGCATCTTCTGGTGCGCGTGCTCGCCTTCCACGATATCAGCGTGAGCCCGCGGCGCGCTCTCGAAGCGTGCCGCGGCCAGAACGACGAGGGGCTCGTCGCTGGCCTCCGGCTGTGCGGCGTCGATGCTCGGCACGTGAAGATCGGCGAGGGCGGCGTCTTCCGGCTTCCTCCGTCGTCCATCGTGCGACGCCACGACGGGAGTCTCGCGAGCGTGCTCTCGAACGGCCCGAGCGACGTTCGCCTCGAGGACGCCGAGGGTCGCGTCTTCGATCTCCGCCGTGGTGCTCCGGTCGGCCTGCGACGCGAGGCCATCGCGATTCGCCCGGTCCGGGCAAAGACCGGCACCTTCGGCGCGCGGCTGCTCGATACCCTGCGCCTCGAGCCGACCGCGAACCGGTCCATCCTGCTCGTCCTCGCGATGGGCAGCGCCAACGTTCTGCTCGGCCTCGCTGCCGCCGCGTTCACCCGGCTCGCGCTGAACGACGCGATCACCGAGCGCGCGACCACGAAGCTGAGTGCCATCGCCATCGCGCTCGTCGCGGCGCTCGTCCATCTGGCGTGGGCGGGATGGATCCGTCACGGTGCCCTGCTCTACATCGAGACCAAGCTCGCGGAGGGCGGCGTGGACGGCCTCGTTCGCCACCTGCTCGGGCTCTCGCTCGTGGATACGGGGCGGCTCGACGTCGGACTCGTGGCGGAGCTCGCCGGGGTGGCACAGTCCTCTTCGACCCAGTCGGTGACCATCGCGGGCCTGTTCACGGACTCTCTCGTCGCGGCGGGCGCGCTGGCGTTTCTGTTCTGGGTGGACGGGACGAGCGGCGTCCTCGCCGCCGGCGGCCTCGTCCTCATGCTCGGCGGCGCGTTCGCCGTCGGACGCCGCGCCAAGCGCCTCCGCTCCGACGCGATCGAGGCCAGCAGGAGCCAGCGCCAGGCCATGTTCGAGACGGTGGATGGCGTCGAGACCGTCCGCGCCGAGGCCGCCGAAGAACGCATGATCGCCCGCTGGACGGCGCGCATGACGAAGCTCCAGTCGCTGCTCGTCAAGGAGCAGGACCAGACGAACCTTCTCTCCGTCGTCACCAGCGGCATCGAGCGCCTCGTCTTCGCGGCGGTCCTCTTGCTCCTCGCCAATCGAGCCCTGAGGGGCGATGCCCAGCTCGGCGACGTCGTGAGCGCCGTGCAGGCGTGCGCCGCGTTCTTCGTCTCTGCCCAGACCATCGCGCGGCTGCCGGTGCTCTTCGCTGCGCTCCGTGCGCAGGTCGACCGCATCGACGTGGCGCTCGCGATCCCGAGCCGCGCGATGGAGCTTCCTTCGCTCGCGACCGCGCCCCCCTTGGAGCAAGACGCGCTCGTCTTCCGGAACGTGGGGTTTCGCTACGACGCCTCGGCTCCCTGGGTCCTTCGTGATGTGAGCTTCAAGGTCCGCCGGGGTGGGCGCGAGCGCCTGACCTGGCCCTCGGGGGCCGGGAAATCGACGCTGCTCCGCCTGGCCAGCGGTCTCGTCGAGCCGGGACGCGGCGACGTGCTCGTCTTCGGTCTCGAGGCCACGCGCGCTCGCCATCTCGTCGCCTATGTCCCGCAGAACGCGATGCTGCTCCCCGTGCCGATCACGGAGAACCTCCGGATCCTGTCGCGCGGTGCTTCGCTCGAGCGGATCGCGCTCGCGGCGGAGGCAACCGGGCTCACCGAGCTCCTCAGAGCGTTCCCGATGTCCTTCGAGACGCCCGTGGCCCCAGGCGCCGCGAACCTCTCGAGTGGCCAGCGCCAGCTCATCTTGTTCACGGCGGCGGTCGCGTCCGCGGCGCCGCTGCTCCTTCTCGACGAGACGTTCTCGAACATGGACCGCGCCATGCGACGACGCCTCGTCGGGATGGATCTGATGAAGGACCGAACGGTCCTCAGCGTCCTGCACGAAGACGGCGACTCTCCAGCGGCTCTGCCCGTCCGCAGATCTGACATCGACGTCGATGTCGCTTTGGTCTTTGCGCCTGCCATCTCCAGGTCTCTTCCGTTCACACCCAGCCCCCTCGGTATCGAATGATTATCGATCACGAAACGAAGCTCGTCGTCGCCCCCGAGCCATTCTTCCGCTTCTTGCCGGGCGGTCAGGTCGAGGCGCGAACGCGTAGCAAGGTATTGCTCATACCGCTCGCCGCCTATCGCGTGCTGCTCGACTTCAACGAGCCCCGCACCTTCGACGAGGCGCTCGCCCGCATCGGAACGCTCTCGCGCGGCGAGCTCGGGAACATCGTCGACGAGATGCGGGAACGGGGGCTGCTGACGCGTGTGGTGGCCGAAACGGAGGGCGGGGGCGAGGCCGACGACGGCGGGTTTGCCCGGCTCTTCCGGCGTGGCACCTTCGACGACCCGGCCGTCGTCCTTCATGTCACGGAGCTCCTCGCAGGCGGGCGTGCGGTCGTCATCCCAAACGTCTTCACCGAGGACATTGCCGAGCAATTGCACGAAGACCTCGAGACACGAATGCGCTGGCGCGCGTGCGAGGAGCACGAGCAGTTCGGGCACTTCCGGTTCCGGAATGCCGACCTCGATCGCTACTTCCCGACGTCGATCACCAACCTCAAGCAGACGCTGGGTAGCGCCGCCGCCAAGCGATTCATGGCGCGGCTGTCGGGCAAGAACTGCGAGGGCGCCTTGGAGTTCGGGGCGAGCTGGTACATGCCCGGCGATCACACGCATCCGCACGACGACAACTGGGCGCACCGAAGCATCGTCGCGATCTGGAACTTCTCCAAGGCCTGGGACCCGACCTGGGGTGGCAGCTTCTTCTGGGCCCCGACGGGCACGCACGTCCTTCCGCAATTCAACTGCCTCACGCTCTTCACCGTGACACGGTCGAGCCTCCATCAAGTCTGCGTCGTATCGCCTTTCGCTCAGCGGAAGCGACTGACCGTCAACGCATGGTGGACCAACGCTGGACCCCCTCCGGATCCGGTGCAGCGCGGAGCGCGGATGGGCGCGGTCTACCCGCCGGCCGCCTACGGCTCGGCGCACCTGGTCGTGCCCGGCGGTTCGGGCATCGTCGCCATCTGATGAACAGTTCGGGGAGCTTCACGTGAACATCGAGAACCACATCGTTACGATGGACGGCTCGGGCCTGAGCGAAGCGTTCTGGGACACCTTCGTCAGGGACTACTGGGGCAAGAGGCCCGTCCTCTTCAAGAACGTCTTCGCGACGCCCTTCTGCCCGCCGTCGAGGCTGTTCGAGACGTTCCTGGTCGCGGCGGAGCGGAGAGCGAAGACGCGTGGCGCTCTCAGCCGAAGCAGGAAGCGTCCGCGTCTCGACTTCTACGGGGACGGCTTCAACATGCAGGTGCTCGAGGACCACGCTGCGCTGCTTCCGACGCGTGAAGACGAGAGCTTCGAGCGCTACCAGGAGCGCGTTGAGCGTCAGCTCGGAACGCAGCAGTGGGGCGTTGTTCTGAACACGATCCATCCGTACTCGTTCGAGGTGTGGCGGTCGGTGCGTGACATGTTGTATCCCCTCTTCGAGCGCATCGGCCTGCCGGCGGGGCGCGTTGGCGTCGAGGCGTTCATCGGTCCCTACGATTCGACGCCGTTCGGGGTGCACAAGGACCAGGCGCACATCTTCACGATCCCCGTGCTCGGCCAGAAGATCACACGCCTGTGGCCCTATGCGTCGATCGCGACTCACCTCGGACTCGCTCACGGTGAGCAAGATCTCGACAAGCCGCGGCAGTCGCCGTTTCGTCGCTCCGTCCCCGACGACGAGCCCCCGATTCGACTCGAGGCCTCGGTGGGGGACCTGACGTACTGGCCCGCTTCCTACTGGCATATCATCGACGGCCAGGGCGATCTGAACGGAGCGTTGACGATCGGCTTCGAACCCACGGCGGCGCCGCTCGAGTTGCTGACCACCCTCCTCACGAAGCGACCTGCCTTCTCCGGTCGCATCCTGCCGGTGGCGGGGGGCGACCTCGACCAGGTATCACGCCTCCACGCCGAGCTCATGAGCATGGCCGAGGAGTGCGCTCGTGCGCTCCAGAGCAAAGACCTCTCGGAGAGTCTCCGTGACGAGCTGACGAGAACGCAGTCGGCGATGATGTTCGATGGTTCCATCGAGCCCCTGGAGAACGTACAGCTCGAGATCGGCGATAGTGTCGAGCTCGATGTGCGGTTCCCCATCCTCACGAACGTGAAGACTTCATCCTTCGCGTGCTTCGCGAACGGGCACCACTTCTCGCTCGCGCGGTCGGAGGGGCTAGGGCGGCTGGTCGAGCTGCTGAACGAGGGTGGTGTCCATTCCGTCAGCGAGCTGCTGGCCCGAACGCTCCGCTGGAGCGCCGAGCACGCGGAGGACATCGTCGAGCAGGATGTCCTCTCCGTCCTCCAGACCTTCGTCACCTCCCACGCGCTCACGCTCCGGAAGGCAGCGATCACCCCATGAGCAGGCGCGCGTCGTCCTCGAGCGACTCGTCGCAGATCAGATCGACGCCGTTGCGCGCGAAGCGGCGCGCGGCGGCGCAAGGCTTGGCGTGGTCACCGTGCTTCTTCGAGCGCGTCGCCTCGCGGACCAGATAGCCGAGCTCGAGGGCGCGGCCCAGCGTGAGCGCGAGACGACGAGCGCCCGCCTCCACCGCGCGCGGCCCGCCTTCCATCGTCCGCATCAGCCACGCCTGCGCGTGCGCGACCGCATTCACCGCGCTCTCTGCCGCGACCTCGAGCGCGGGGTCGGCGCCCGCCACCGACTCGCGCACCTCGCGCGCGATGGGATCGAGCGTCCCGAGCTTGGCGAGCGCGCGCAGCAGGTCGAGCGAGAGGACGTTGGTGGTGCCCTCCCAGATGGGCAGCACCTGCGCGTCGCGCAGGAGGCGCGGGAGGCCCGTGTCCTCGATGTAGCCCGCGCCGCCGAACGCCTCGAGCGCCTCGCTCGCGAGCGCGACCGCCTGCTTGGCGGTGGTCAGCTTCACGATCGGCGTGAGCAGACGGAGCAGCGCCGCCTCCTTCTCACCAAGCTCGCCCGTCTCGTCCTTGCCGAGCAGCTCGACGGCGCGGAACGCGAGCAAGAAGGCGCCCTCGAACTCGGCCTCCATGCTGGCCAGCGTGTCGACGTGAAGCGGCTTCTCCATGAGCGGCGCGCCGAACGCCACGCGGCGCTTCGCGTAGTCCTTCGCGAGCGCGAGCGCATGACGCATCCCGCTCACCGCGCCGATGGCGTTCCAGGTCCGCGTGACGCTGAGCATCGGCGTGATGTTCTTGATGCCGCTCTCGAGGCCGATCACGGGGATGGCGAGGGTTCCGTCCAGGGTGAGCTCGGCGGTCGGCACCATGCGCGTGCCGAGCTTCTCCTTGAGGCGGTTGACCTGGACGCCGTTCATCGTCCCGTCCGGCTTGCGGACCTCGACGTAGAACAGCGCGAGCCCGCTGCCGCCCGGCGGGTTGCCCTCGGGCCTCGCCAGCGTGAGCGCCATCTGTGAGGTGGTCGCGGAGCTGAACCACTTCGTTCCGTGCAGGCGCCAAGCATCGCCGTCGCGGCGGGCGACGGTCTCGCAGATCGCGACGTCCGAACCGCCGGTGCGCTCGGTCATCCACTGCCCGCTGGTCCACGCCTGGTCGGGGTCGCGGCTCGTGAGGCGCGGCACCGCGCGATCGATGAGCGCCTGGTTCCGCGAGGCGATGAGCGTGCGCGCCGCGCCGTCGGTCATCGCCAGCGGGCACGAGTAGACGTGCCAAGCGCAGTCGATGAGATACACGAGCGAGAACTGGTGCACGCGCGAGTGCGCGCCGCTCTTCTGCTCATAGGCGGTGCCGACCATGCCCTTCTCGGCGGCGATGCGCGCCGCGCGCTTCCACAGCGGCGAGACCTCGATGTGGTCGACGCGCTTGCCCCACGCATCCCACGCCTCGAGCCGAGGCTCCTCGCGCCGCTGCTCGAGCGAGGCGCGGTAGAGATCTCCGCCCGCGAGCTCGCCCACGTCATGGAGCTCGGGCTCGATCTTCGCGAGCACGTCGGGCGGCATCGTGTGGCGTAGGTAGCGCCGCAGCACGTCATCGGCCAGGTACTGGTTCCCGAGCTCGGGCGGGGTCTGGTAGAACGCCATCGCGAGGAACTCTAATCCGCCAGCCCGGATCGCGCGAGGGGCAGGCGGCTCCGCTGCCATTCTGACGCGCTCGGCCGGCGGCGCTGACCTTCTGCCGGTGGCGTCGGGTGGATCGGTCTCGACCCCATCCATTCCGTCGGCGATCCCGCCATTGTCGGCCCCACGCGCGTGCGGCACACCGCTCGCTACGAGAGCGAGCATGCTCTCCACTCGTTGTCGTCGTCGTCGCCGTCCCACCCATGGCTACTCGCTCCTCGAGATCCTCGTCGTTATCTCGATCATCGCGCTCCTCTCGACCGTGATCGGCATCGCGGTCTGGCGTCACCTCGCGCACGCGCGAATCGAGACCACGCGCCAGAGCGCGCTCCGGATTCGCCAGACTGTCATCGCCTACAAGGTCGACCACGGCGACGACTGCCCGACCGTCGAGGCGCTGCGGCGGGGCGACTACATCGACGACGCGTCGAAGCTCACCGACGCGTGGGACCTGCCGTTCGTCGTGAAGTGTGACGAGCGTGGCGAGGTGCACGTCGCGAGCAACGGCCCCGACAAGCTTGCTGGCACACCCGATGACATCCTCGCGCCCGAGCCGCCTCGCCCGGTCGCGGCGCGCGAGTGACCGCCGCTCACTCGAGGACCAGCGTGCCGAAGGCCTCGGGGACGTGGAAGTTCGGCTTCGGCGTGCGCGTGGGGCTCCACGCGAGGTAGAGGCGCGGACCCTTGCCCTCCATGCGATAGAGGGCAAACGGCAGCTGCGCGCCGGCCTCGAGCGCCCGGACGATCTCCGGCGCGCGCAGCGCCACCTCGATGGTGACGTGACGATGCGCGCGGTCGACCCGCGTGGCGATCTCGGGCGCGCTGGACCAGGCGACATCGCTCTTCTTGGTCCGGCGGTCGACGCTCAGATCGAGGAAGTGCCCGAGCGGCCCGACCTCCACCTCGAAGTAGCGCGTGCGCTCGGCGGGATCGGGGGCGAGAAACAGCTCGACGCAGTCCTCCTCGTAGAGTTTGTCGCGCTCGGTCTTCACCGGGCGGGACTCGTCGGCGAGGACGCTCGTACCCTCGAGGTCCCAGAGCAGGTAGAGCGCGCGCTTTCCCCACAGCGCGCGAACGCGGGTCGACGCGGCGGTGGCTGCGCCACTCCAGTCGGTCGCGAACGTCACCCCGGCAGCGCCCTTCCAGGCCGCGTCCTCGCTCGCGTCGATGGTGACGGCCCCGTCCTCGACGCGCTTGGCGCGCATGGTCGGGCGTCCCTCGCCGGCGTCGCTGGTGCTCGGCCCCGGAGGAGGCGCGCTGGGCGCGCTCTCCGCGGCGCTGCCGTCCGAGTGCAGCGCGAACCCGGACATCGAGACGAAATGGACGGGACGCTTCCCCGCGAGCAGCGGCGCGCCGTTCCCTTCGACGATCGGGTCCGCGATGTCGACGCCGAAGCGCGCCGCGGCCTTCTCGATGAGCGGCGAGGTCCGGTGCCCGCCCAGCTCGTGCGCGAGCTGCGCGTTGTCCCACAGGCCGAGGAACGCGGCACCCACGCGATCGACGAGGATCGCATTCGTCCCGCCGATGGCCACGCTCTCGGGCGTCGGCCAACGCTTGCCGAATCCGTCGCCGCCCATCCCGGGCGCGCCCTCGGCGAGCACGACGTGCGGGCTCGCCACCTCGAGCACGTCGGTCATGCGCTCCGCGAACACCTCGAGGCTCTCGAGGTAGGCCTTTTGCCCCGCCTCGTGATCCTTGGGCAGGAGCTCCAGCGCGCGCGCGAGCTCCTTGTGCATGCGCCACTTCTGGTTGAACGCGGGCGACGCGTCGGAGAGCATCACCACCCCCTGCCCGCCCTTGATGGCCATCGAGACGACACCGAAGCGGTGCGCCTTGATCTTGGGCGCAGAGATGAAGAGACCGTTCTCGAGGTGCTCGGCGAGGATCTTCGGCATGAGCAGCGTGGGCGCGTAGGTCTTCTCCATTCCGTGGACGGCGAGCGGCTTGCCTGGCTGATCGCCCTCGACGTCGAACACGCCGTCGTCGTCCATCGCCACGAGCTTCACGCCCTCGGCGCGGGTCATCGCCGCGTAGCCGGAGACCTCGATCAGGCGCTCCCAGTCTTTGTGCTTCGCGCCCCAGCCCTCGGCGACCGTGATCCGAGCGTGCCCGCGTGCCTTGAGGCATTGCACGATGCCGCGCACGAATTCGGGATCGGTGATGCGGCCGCGCACGCCGTCGTCGCCGCCGGCCTGCTTCGGATCCTTGAACCATTCGAAGCCCCCCAGGTTCGGCTTGATGAGGATCGGCGTCTCCTTGGCGCGGGCCGGGACCACCGCCTGGCACAGGCGCTCGCCGAGCTCGCGCGGCGTGCCGCCCTGGAGCATGGTCACGGCCGATCGGTCGGCAGCGAGACGCGCGCGGTTCCGCGCCCGCAGCGCCGCGCCGTCCACCGCGCCCGACGTGACCACCGCGGGCCCCGCATCCCAGCTCGCCGAAGCCTTCGACATGACATCCGTCGCACCAGGAACGGGGGCGCTGTCGACGGACGCCGCGGTCACGTCGGGCGGCCCGGCATCCTTGCTCGGTCTCTCTCGCCGCGCGCATGCCACCGCCATCGCATAAAGCGACAGACCGGAGAGCAAGAGGCAGATGCTGCGTCGCGGCATTGATGCGAAGGTCTTCGTACACCGTCCTTCGTGCGCGGCAACCCCATGCGGAGCTGCGCCGCGGTATGATGAACGCGCATTGGAGCAAGGGACGCGCGCAGGAGAGGTCCTCGCCTCGAAGTACCGGCTCGAGGCGCTCCTCGGGAGCGGGGGCATGGGTCAGGTCTACCGCGCCGTGAACCTCGACATCGGCCGCGCGGTCGCGATCAAGGTGCTGCACTTCGAGCACGCCCAGGACACCCGGCTGGTCGAGCGCTTCCTCCGCGAGGCGCGCGCCGCGAACCTGGTGCGGCACCCGAACGTGGTGGACGTGCTCGACATCGGTCGCGAGGCCGACGGGACGCCGTTCATCGTCCAGGAGCTGCTCGAGGGCGAAGATCTCGCGCACCTCATCGAGCGACGCGGCGGCAAGCTCCCGCTGCAAGAGGTCATCGACATCCTCGGTCCCGTGATCGACGCGGTGGCCGAGGCGCATGCGCACGGCGTCATCCATCGCGACATCAAGCCGGACAACGTGTTCCTCGCGAAGGGCCGGCTCGCGCCCGTCCCCAAGCTGCTCGACTTCGGGATCTCGAAGGTCAGCG